>JBASTF010000862.1:0-3574 GCA_049274755.1 Rubrivivax sp.
GTGGTAACCGATCCGGTCACTTATAACGACGTCGTAGGCAGGCGAGTCGCCACTCCAGATTCGGAGTAGGATGACTGTACGGGCATCCAGTAAATTGGCTATTTGGAGCTAATTGGATACCCCACACCTCCATACAGCATTGCGCGACACGAACTGCTCCCCTACTTCCCGCGGGCCGACCCAACTCTCCGCGGATACGCAACCTTGCCTAGCGCCGCCGCCTTGGTCTTCATCGAGGCGCCGCCGGAGTACAGCCCATAGGTGATCCTGGGCTTCTCGTGGCCCACGATGTCAGCAGCCAGGTTCTCGGACACCCCGGCATCCTCCAGCAGTGTCACCACGGTCTTCCGGATGCTGTGGAACACGAACGGCTCTCCAAACCCAAGCCGAGCCTTCAGGCGGCCGAAGCGCTTCCCGATGGCGTTGGACCGGTCCCCGTACTTGTTGAACGTCAGCCCGCTTATCAGGTAGCCGTCCTCCGAGTCCTTCACCAGCGCCCTCACCAGGCCCTTGATCGCCGGATGAATAGGCACGTCCCGAATGCCGGCCGCGGTCTTTGCGTCTGCGATGTGCAGGGCCGCACTGCCGGCATCCGTGACCTTCAAGGAACACAGCTCCTCGATGCGCGCTCCCGAGTAGGCCGCCAGTGTGATGAGGACGACAAGTTGCTGGTCGCCCTGCCCGCTGTCTCTCGCAGCATCTGCCAGCTTGCACACATCGGCAGGCTGGAACGGGCGCCAGCCAGCCTTGGCGGCTGACTTGGCCTTTCCAGCGCCCCGGCTTGGTAGCTCGATCAGGCTGAACGGATCCGAGTCCGGCGGCACTACCTCCTGCCCCCGCAGATACTTCCAGTAGGAGCGCCAGCAGGACACCATGCGCTTCATTGAAGCCGGAGAGACCGGCGACTGGCGATGCTTGGTTAGCTCACTCGCCCATTGGCGTAGCGCGGTCGGCGTCATGTCGTCCAAGGCAGCAAAGCGCGCAATCAGCCGCTTAACGTCTGCCTGATACTGGTCCCTGCCCTTCTGCTGCAAATGGCTGATTGACACGACCCAGGCGTCGAAGTGGAGCCCCGACGGAGGCGAGCGACCCAGGGCCAAACTTGCAAAGCTCTGTGCCGCGCGCTCGCCGTCCTCGGCCTCCTTCTCATGAGCACGGTCCACGACCAAGCTCTCAAGCACCTCCACGTGCTCATCGCTGCCGGCCTTGCGAGCCTCCTGCAGGGCCTCCCTCCAGCGGAGGGCTTCAGCCTGTACCGCGTTGGCGTCGCCGCGGGCCTGCCTGATCTTGGCCTTCCACAGCGCGACAACGGGCTGGGCCAGCTCAACCGCTCGGCGCCTGTCCCCGGTCTTGAGCGACTGGCTGAACCGGCGTAGGCCAAAGTGCGCGCGGAGTTCTTCGGGGATGGTCAGGCGGGCGAACCAGACGTGGCGGCGAAGCTCGATGTGGTCGGACATTGCGGCGGAGGTGGCATCAGGGCGGGATCAGTCTAATTCATTTCCCCCACAACTTTCCCCCACGACTCACATGCCACTGCCTATTAAGCATTGCACTTCAACTACTTAGGAAGCATCAGGCGGAGTGTCCCGATCCCTCCGCCAATACGCAGCCTCCGCTGGCACTGATCGCGGCAAGCCCCTTCAACGGGGCTTCGTCGTTTCTGGGGTCTGCTTGCAGAACGCGGTCACGCTTCAGAGCGGCTCGGCGCCCAGCGTCGCGGCCGCGTGGACGAACTGCCCGCCGCCCAGGTGGTGGATCGTCTGCAGTTCGGTGTTGTCGGCGCCGAAGCTCCAGCGCCCGTTCACGAACACCCGGCTGTCGGCGGTGGCAGCCAGCACCTCGGCGAAGCAGGTGTCGTCGGCGTCTTCGGCAGGGCGCTCGGAGATCAACCGGCATTCCATCCGGGCCGAGCAGCCGGTTTTGATCAGCGGCACATCAAGCACCGATCCGGCCCTGGCGCCGATGGCGTGGTGCTTGAACTTGTCCAGCGTGCGGCCGCTGCTGCGACCCACCGTGTCGGTGAGATCGGCGAGGTCCGCGCCGGGAATGCACAGGCCGAACACGCCGCTGGCGGCGGCCGCCGGCGGCGCTGGTGATCAGCGCCGTCGGGCCGTGGTTGATCAGCCGCCGTGCGTGCTCGAGGCGGACCGGCTGGCAGTGGCGCGCGGCCTCTCTCACTTGGCAAACAGCATGCGGATGTCGGCAAAGGCCTTCACCTCGATGGCGTTGCCGGAGGGGTCGAGGAAAAACATCGTCGACTGTTCGCCTGGTTGCCCTGCAAAACGTGTGTAGGGTTCGATGACGAACTGCGTGCCTGCTGCCTGCAGGCGGCTGGCCAGCGCCTGCCAAGCCGCCACCGGCAGCACGATGCCGAAGTGGCGCACCGGCACCCCGTGGCCATCGACGGCATTGCGCTGCGCCGCGCCGCAGGCCTCGGGCGCCAGGTGGGCGACGATCTGGTGGCCGTGGAAGTTGAAGTCCACCCATTCCTCGGAACTGCGGCCTTCGGGGCAGCCCAGCAGTTCGCCATAGAAGGCACGCGCCGCAGCCAGGTCGTGCACCGGGAACGCAAGGTGGAAGGGCGACAGCGGCGCGGGGTTGGTGGTCGGGGCAATGTGGGTCGTGGACACCGGGGTGCTCATCGTGGGCCTCGTCTGGACGGGAATCGTCGATGCAGGGACGGTGCCATCGTAGGCCTTGCAAAGAACAAACAAAAGCAATACTTTCTTGAGAACTTCATCAATCCTATTTGTGCATGCTGCGTGAACTGAAAACCCTCGTCGCCGTGGCTCGGGAGGGCACCTTCGCAGCCGCCGGCCAGCGTGTGGGGCTGACGCAGGCGGCCGTCAGCGCGCAGATGCAGCGCCTGGAACAAACACTGGGCTTCCCGCTGTTCGAACGTGTCGGCCGCACGGCCAAGCTGAACGCGCTGGGCCGGCAGACGCTGTTGCAGGCGCAGGAACTGCTGCAACTCTGCGACAAGCTGGGCTCGCAGGAGGCCGGGCCGCAGGCAGGCGCCTTCGTCGGCCTCGGTGCCATTGCGTCGGTGCAGCGCTCGTGGCTGCCCGGCACGCTGGCGCGTTTCCACAAGGAATCGCCGGGCAGCCGGACCCGTGTGCTGCCCGGTGTCTCGATGGCCTTGCTCGACCAGGTCGACGCCGGCGAGATCGACCTCGCCATCATCATCCGGCCACCGTTTTCACTGCACAGCGACCTGCGCTGGACCACACTCGCCAGCGAGCCCTTCCGGCTGCTGGTGCCGCGGCGGCTGGACGGTGAAGACTGGGCGGCCCTGCTGTCGCAGCAGCCCTTCATCCGCTACGACCGCCACTCGTTCGGCGGCCGCCAGGTCGACCGCTTCCTGCGCGCGGCCCAGCTGGCGGTGCGCGAGCTGTGTGAGCTCGACGAGCAGGAAGCCATCGTGCAGCTGGTGGCCAAGGGCGTCGGCGTGGCCCTGGTGCCGCAGACGGCAGCGCCCCGGCAATGGCCGGCGGCGGTGCGTGCCATCGACCTGGGTCCGCACACCTTCCACCGCGACATCGGCCTGCTGCACCGGGACAGCCGTGGCCTCAGC
>JBASTF010000863.1:0-1879 GCA_049274755.1 Rubrivivax sp.
GCGCCCACACTGCTTCCGCGCGCCGGCCGGCCTGCGCAACCCGCTGCTGGACCCGGTGCTGCACCGCCAGGGCCTGCACCTGGTGAGCTGGACACGCCGCGGTTTCGACACCCGCGACCCCGACCCCCAGCGTGTGCTGGCGCGCCTGACGCGTGAACTCGCAGCCGGCGACATCCTGCTGCTGCACGACGGCCACGCGCGCCGCGGCCCGGGCGGCCATGCGGTGATCCTCGACGTGCTGGAGCCGCTGCTGCAACGCTGCCGCGCCGCCGGGCTGCACGCCGCCACGCTGCGTTCGGCGCTGCCGCCGCGCCACGCCCGATGAACCAGTCCGAACAGTCCCACCTGAACCCGCCACCGCGCAACACCGGCACCGACGCCGCCTGGCGCGAACTGCACCGCCGCGCCACCGAGCCCTACCGCGCCGCCGGCAAGTTCAGCTGGCATTTCGCACGCGGCAAGCTGGGCCTCGACCCCGTCTTCCGCAGCCTGCTGGAACGCGGCGAGGCGCGGGGTGGCCGTGTCGTCGACATCGGCTGCGGCCAGGGCCTGTTCTCCAGCCTGCTGCAAAGCTGCGGCGACATGGCGCATGAGGGCCGCTGGCCCGCCGGCTGGCCGGCGGCGCCGCGGGCCACGGCCTACACCGGCATCGAGCTGATGCCCAAGGACATGCGCCGTGCCCAAACCTCGGTCGGCGGCCTGGCGATCGCACCACGCTTCGTCTGCGGCAACATGTGCACGACGCCGCTGCCGGCCTGCGACCTGGTGGTCATCCTCGACGTGCTGCACTACGTGGACCATGCGGCGCAGAACGATGTGCTGCAGCGTGTGCAGGCCGCGCTGGCGCCTTCGCGCGGCCGGCTGCTGCTGCGTGTCGGCGACATGGACGATGCCAGCGGTTTCCGCGCCAGCCAGTGGGTGGACAAGGTCGTGACCCTGGTGCGCGGCCACCGTGTGCCGCCAACCTGGGGCCGCAGCCTGCCGCAATGGACGGCCAAGCTGCGCGAACTCGGCTTCGCCAGCGTGCGCAGCCTGCCGATGAGCCAGGGCACGCCCTTTGCCAACGTGCTGCTGATCGCCGACCTCGCATGACGACGATGCAGCCGCTGGCGATCACGCACCACACCCTGGTCACGGCCCTGGGCCCTGGCCGCGACGCCACGTTTGCGGCGCTGCGCGACGGCCGCAGCGGCCTGGCGCCACGGGCTTTCGAAACGGCCGACATCGGCAGCTGGCTCGGTGTCGTCGAAGGCATCGACAGCCTGGACTGGCGCGAGGACCTCGCCGCCTTCGACTGCCGCAACAACCGCCTGGCCGAACTGGCGCTGCGTGCCGACGGGTTCGCCGACGCCGTGCATGCCGCCGCCAAGCGCTGGGGCGCGCAGCGTGTCGGTGTCTTCCTGGGCACCAGCACCTCGGGCATCCTGCAGACCGAACTGGCCTACCGCCGGCGCGACGCCGCCAGCGGCGCACTGCCGGCCAGCCTGCACTACGGCGAAACGCACAACACCGCGTCGGTGGCGCGCTATGTGCGTGCCGCGCTGGGCCTGTGCGGGCCGGCCTACGTGGTCTCGACGGCCTGCTCGTCCAGCGCCAAGGTCTATGCAGCGGCCGAACGGCTGATCCGCCTGGGCCTCATCGACGCGGCCGTCGTCGGCGGCGTCGACAGCCTGTGCATGACCACGCTGTACGGCTTCAAGGCGCTGGAGCTCACGGCAGCCGACATCTGCCGCCCCTGGGACGCCGCACGCGCCGGCCTGTCCATCGGCGAAGCCGCGGCCTTTGCGCTGCTGGAGCGCGACGGTGCGGCGATGGGCTGGCTGCTGGGCGCCGGCGAAAGCAGCGACGGCCACCACATGAGCAGCCCACATCCCGAAGG
>JBASTF010000864.1:0-1528 GCA_049274755.1 Rubrivivax sp.
GGCCAACCGCGTGCGCCGCGTCGCCAGCGGCTGGGAAACGCAGCTGGCCGTCAGCGTCGAGGACATCCTCTCGCAGCCCACGGTCTTCGAGCTCGTCGAGGCCTTCTGCGGCATCTGCGACAGCAAGGACGAGCGCCTGCGCAACGGCCCCGGCACCCGCCTGCGGCTGCGCAGCGACGTGCTGGCCGGCACCTGGGAAGCCCTGGTCACGCGCCAGGTCGACCTGGCCATCGGTGTCAGCGGCGAACATGCCAACCCGGGCGGCATCGAGCTGCGGCCACTGGGGCAGATGCAGTTCATCTTCTGCTGCGCGCCGCACCATGCGCTGGCCGACGTCGACGAACCGCTGGTCGATGCCCAGCTGGTGCACCACCGCGCCGTGGCCGTGGCCGACACCGCACAGCGCCTGGCACCGCTGACGGTGAACCTGCTGCCGGGCCAGGACGTGCTGACCGTGCCCAACATGCGCAGCAAGCTGCAGGCGCTGCTGCGTGGCCTGGGCTGCGGCTTCGTGCCCGAGCCGATGGCGCGGCCGCACATCGAGGCCGGCCACCTGGTGCACAAGCAGACGGTGCGCGGCGCGACGATCGGCACGCTGCACTACGCCTGGCGCGCCGAACGTGGCCCGGCCGGCCTGGGCAAGGCCTTGCAGTGGTGGCTGCAGCAACTGGCAAGCCCGCAGACGCAGCGTGCGCTGCTGGAGCGCCACGCCGGGCCGCTGGACTGAGCTTGGCCTACACCGGCCGCTTTGCGCCCTCGCCCACCGGCCCGCTGCATGCCGGCTCGCTGGTGGCGGCGCTGGCCAGCTGGCTGGATGCACGTGCCCATGGCGGACGCTGGCTGGTTCGCATCGAAGACGTGGACGGCCCACGCTGCGTGGCGGGTGCCGACACGCTGATCCTGCAACAGCTGGCCGCCTGCGGCCTGCTGCCCGATGCGCCACCCTGCTGGCAGTCGCAGCGCAGCACGGCCTACGCAGCCGCCTTGCAGACGCTGGTGGCGCACGACCTGGCCTACCCCTGCGGCTGCACACGCAGGGACATGGCCACCGCGCTGGCCACGCTCGGCCTCGCCCACACACGTTTTGCCGAACGGCCTTATCCCGGCACCTGCCGCCACGGGCTGCAGGGCAAGCCGGCCCGCGCCTGGCGGCTGCGCGCCGAAGGTGTGGTGGCCTGGCTGGACCGGCGGCTGGGCGCACGCACGCAGGACGTGGGCGCCGAGGTCGGCGACTTCGTGCTGCAACGTGCCGACGGGCTCTGGGCCTACCAGCTGGCCGTCGTCGTCGACGACGCCGCGCAAGGCATCAGCGACATCGTGCGTGGTGAAGACCTGGCCGACAACACACCGCGGCAGATCCTGCTGCAGCGCGCGCTGGGACTGCCCACGCCGCGCTGCCTGCACACCCCGCTGGTGCTGGGCGCCGACGGCGCCAAGCTGTCGAAGCAGAACGGCGCGCAGGCGCTGGACCTGGCCGATCCGGTGGCGGCGCTGCAGGCGGCGGCGCGGGTGCTGGGCCTGGTGCTGC
>JBASTF010000865.1:0-3269 GCA_049274755.1 Rubrivivax sp.
TGCCAGGCACGCAGCCGCGGTGCCTTGTCGCTGGGGGTGGAACTCACGCTGCGAGTGTGGCCGGTTCGTGCAGGGTCGACAAGACGCGAGGCTGGGGCCGTGGATGTTCAGACCAGCGTCAGCGCGCCGATCATCAGGTCCACATGCGGCGGCACCGCCGGCACCGGCAGGTCGCCCTGCGGCAGGGCCGCGAGCTTGTCGATCATGCCTTGGGACATGCCGTTGCGCTTGGACTCGGCCACCAGGCGCGGGCTGTACTTCACGCCCCAGGGCATCGTGTTGCGCTGGCGGCTGTTGGCGCCGAAGTAGGCTTCGTAGTGCACCGGGTAGGCGGCTTCGAAGACGCGCCGCGCATGCACGTTCGGGAAGAACTGCTCGCCGAAGCCCTGGGCCTGGGCCTCGCCAGCGCGGCTGTATGCCTTGCCGCCCATCGCCAGCGACTGCTTGGTCTTCGTCGTGTGGACCGAACTGCTGTCGACCATCGTCGTCTCGTAGTGCTTCCAGGTTGCCACCGGGTCCAGCATGTAGTGGCGCATCGCCGGCACCGGGGTGTTCACCGCATTGAGGAAGCGGTAGGCGAGGTTGAAGACGACGCGCCCAGTCGGGTTGTCGTTCATCGCCGTGTCCGAATGATGGCCCGGCATCGGCAGCACCCAGGTCTTGGTCTCCGTCGGATCGACAACCGTGAGCCGGTTGCCGGCGATCGGCTTGAAGAAGCGCCGCTTCTCGCCGGTGGCCAGCGTCGCCAGGTACTGCTTGACGTTGGGCGTCAGCGTCGTCGCGTCGACCTCGGAGTTGTGGCCGAAGCCGGCCACCGGATCGACGGCGAAGATGTTGATCGGGATGTTGCGGATGTTCGCGTCCTGCGACTGCCAGAGCTTCCACGCGATGCGGATGCAGGTGACGGCCCCGCGGCTCCAGCCGAGCATGTTGATCGCCTCGGGCTTGTGGCCGGCCAGGTTCAGCGCCCGGATCAGCTCGACCGTGCTGTCGACGTTCTGCTGCACGCCGACGCCGGTGGCCCCGTGGTACGCCGTCGCCTTCTTGGCCGGCGTGCTTTCCACCGTGCGGGTGTAGACGCCGCTCTTCGCGTCGCGGCTGAAGCTCTGCACGATGTCATGCGGCGCACCGATCGAGCCGACGCCTTCGGTGACGATCTTGCCCTTCATCAGCGGCCGCCGGTCGTTGTTGCCGAAGAGGTTGACGATCTCGCCGCTGTCAGGGCCCTTCAGCGAACTGGCGTTGGTGCCGTGGTTGTAGATGGTCCAGATGGTCATGGTGCCTCAGCTGTTCATGCGAAACATCTCGTTCTCCTTCGCCGATGTCGGCGCCTTGAACGTGTGTGTGCCCTTGATCAGCGCGATCGCATACGCCATGTGGCCGGTGCGCTTGTTGCCGTCGGAGAAGCCCTGCACGTGCACGATGCTGACCAGGTAGAACATCGCGATGCTCTCCCAGTGTTTGTCGCCGAAGGCCGGCCAGATGTTGGTGCCGGCCGTGAGACTGAAGATGTAGTCCAGCAGCAGGCCGCCGCCGACGGTGGACGGGTACTTCACCGGCTGCATGTTCAACCGGTAGGGCGCGGCGTTCGGCACGATCTGCTTGTAGATCTTGCGCAGCTGGTCGGGTGTGCGGCCCAGTGCATAACCCATCGGGCCATGGTGGCCGCCGGTGGCCGGCACGTAGGTCTCCAGCACCGAACGTGTGGTGGGCAGTGCCGCGGTGTAGCCGCCGCAGATCCAGTTCGCGGCCTGGTCGATGGCCAGGTCGCGCCCCTTCAGCCCGCCACGCAGCGGGTTCTTGTAGTAGTCGGCGACATCGCGCACGTTGGCGTTCAGGATGGTGCCCAGGCCGCCGCTGGAAGTCTGCGGCACCAGCGAATCGACGTAGTGCTTGCGGTTGCCGTAGTTCTCGCGTTCCGCCTTCATGAACAGCGCCGTCAGATCGGGCTTCAGGTCCTCGATCTTGTAGCCCTTGTTGCCCATCCACTTGTCGTAGACCGTCTCGACGAACTGCTTGGCACCGGGGCGGCCGAGCGTGCGGTCGAGCTGGTCGAACTCGCTCTTGCTGTCGGCATGCGCCTGGATGCTGCGCCGCCAGTTGACCTTCTTGCTGGAGAAGATGCTCATGCTTGTCTCGAAGTTTCAGAACTCGTAGGCGAAGCCGTCGGCCGTGGCAGACACACGCACACGCTCGATCGCCTTGCCTTCCATCATCCGCGTCAGGAACTCGCGGCTGATGTCCGGCAGCATCGTGTTCGTCAGGATCGCATCGATCATGCGGCCGCCGGACTCGCTTTCCGTGCAGCGCGACACGACCAGCTTGACCACGTCGTCGCCGTACTCGAACGGGATCTTGTAGCGCGCCTCGACACGCTTCTTGATGCGGTTCAGCTGCAGCTTGACGATCTTGCCCAGCATCTCGTCGCTCAGCGGGTAATACGGGATCGTCACCAGCCGGCCCAGCAGCGCCGGCGGGAAGATCTTCAGCAGCGGCTCGCGCAGCGCCTTGGCCATGCCCTCGGGGTCGGGCATCAGGTCGGGGTCCTTGCACAGGCTGGCGATGAGGTCGGTGCCGGCGTTCGTCGTCAGCAGGATCAGCGTGTTCTTGAAGTCGATGAAGCGGCCTTCGCCGTCTTCCATGAAGCCCTTGTCGAAGACCTGGAAAAACATCTCGTGCACGTCGGGGTGGGCCTTTTCCACCTCGTCGAGCAGCACCACGCTGTAGGGCTTGCGGCGCACGGCTTCGGTCAGCACGCCGCCTTCGCCGTAGCCCACGTAGCCCGGGGGCGCGCCCTTCAGCGTGCTGACGGTGTGCGCCTCCTGGTACTCGCTCATGTTGATGGTGATGACGTTCTGCTCGCCGCCGTACATCGCCTCGGCCAGGGCCAGCGCGGTTTCGGTTTTGCCGACGCCCGAGGTGCCGGCCAGCATGAACACGCCGATGGGCTTGCTCGGGTTGTCGAGGCCGGCACGCGAGGTCTGGATGCGCTTGGCGATCATCTCCATCGCGTGGTCTTGCCCGATCACACGCTGCGCCAGGTGGTCGGCCACCTTCAGGATGGTCTCGATCTCGTTGCGTGCCATGCGGCCGACCGGGATGCCGGTCCAGTCGCCGACCACCGCCGCCACTGCCTGGTAGTCCACCGTCGGCAGGATCAGCGGGCTTTCGCCCTGCAGCGCGTGCAGCTTGTCCTGCACGGCGCGCAGCTGCGCCTGCAGGTCGGCACGTTAGCCGTCGGTCATCGCCGGCGCGGCCGGGGCCACGGC
>JBASTF010000866.1:0-2189 GCA_049274755.1 Rubrivivax sp.
GAGTTGCGCCGCTGCGAAGCCGGCGCGCTGCATCAGCGCCCGGGGTGGTGTCGAAGCCAGCCCGGCGGTTTCGGCAGCCCGTGAGGCCTGGCTGCCGTGCAGCGGCCAGGGGCCGCGTTCCGGCGCAACGCACTGCAGGTCCATGCGCCGATTCTCTGCTCAGCGCAGGCGTTCGATGCCCAGTGCCGTCAAGTCCAGCGGTGACGCGCGGCCCGACACCAGTTCGGCCAGCACCCGTGCCGAACCGCAGGACAGCGCCCAGCCGCTGGAGCCATGGCCCAGGTTCAGCCAGACCCCGGGTGCGCCGCTGGCGCCCAGCACCGGTGGGCCGTCGGGCAGCATCGGGCGTGCGCCTTTCCAGTGCTGGGCCTGCGGCTGCTGCACGGCACCCGGGAACCAGTCGTCGAGCACGCGGTACAGCGTGCGCAAGGCCGGCAGCGTCATCTGGTCCAGCGAGCCGCCGAGCTCGGCACTGCCGGCCACACGCACACGCTGGCCCAGGCGCGAGATCGCGACCTTGTAGCGCTCGTCCATCAGCGCGGCGCGTGGGCCGGCGTCGGGCAGGCCGTCCAGGTGGCGCAGCGGCGCCGTCACCGAATAGCCGTACACCGGCGCCAGCGGCAGCTTCAGCCCCAGCGGTTGCAGCAGCGCGGCCGAGTCGATGCCGGTGCAGAGCACGACGGCGTCGAAGGCCTCGTCGTCGCCGCTGGCGGTTTGCACCGCGGGGCGTGTGCCGGCGACCACACGCTGCACCACAGTCTCGAAGCGGAACTGCGCACCGCGCTGCTGGGCCTGGGCCTTCAGCAGATGCGCGAACTGGCGGCAGTTGCCGACGCCGTCGTTGGGCAGGTGGACGGCGGCGCGCAGGCCCGTGCCGCCATGCAGGCCGGGTTCGACCTGGCGTGCACGTTCGGCATCCAGCAGTTCGAAGCTCACGCCCATCTCGGCCAGCAGCTTCAGCCCCGGCCGTGCCTGCGCGAGTTCACGTTCACCGCGCAGCAGCACCATGTAGCCGCCGGCCTGTTCGTAGTCCAGGCGCAGCCGCAGCGTCAGTTCCTGCAGGCGCTCGAAGCTGAAGCGCGCCAGCCGCAGCATCGCAGCGCGGTTGATGGCATAGACCGCGGGCCTGCAGGCACGCCACCAGCGCCACATCCAGGGCAGCTGGCTCCAGGCGCCCAGGCCGGTCAGGCGCACCGGGGCATGGCGGCTCAGCAGATGGCGCAGCACCTTCCACGGCATCCCGGGTGCGGCCCAGGGCGTGACGTAGCCGGGTGCAACAACACCGGCGTTGGCGAAACTGGTCTGCGAGGCGACGCTGGCACAGCGTTCGTAGACCACGACCTCATGGCCTTCGGCACTGAGCTCGTAGGCCGTGGTGACGCCGACGATGCCGGCGCCGATGACAGCGATGCGCAAGGTCTCAGGCTCCCCGCACCGTGGTGAGCTGCTGCTCGATGGCCAGCGAGGCACCGAGCACGGTGTCGTCGGCAAAGGCCGGGCCCCAGACCATCAGGCCCACCGGCAGTTCGCCGAGGCGCTGGCAGGGCAGCGACAGCGCGCAGCCGTCGAGGAAGTTCACGGCTGCGCAGTTGCGCAGCAACTGGCCGTTGACGGCGAAGAAGGCCGCGTCGTCGGCCAGCAGCGGCGCCAGTGGCGGTGCGACGATGGGCACGGTGGGTGACAGCGCGGCGTCGAAGCCGCGCAGCGTGGCCTGCACGCGGGCGATCCACTGCCGGCGCGCCTGCAGCAGCTCGATGTAGTCGGCTGCATCCATCGCTTCGCCGCGGCGGATGCGCACCGCCACACGCGGGTCGTACTGGGCGGCGCGTGTGGCCAGGCGCTCGCGGTGCCAGGTCCAGGCCTCCGCAGCCGCGAAACCGCCCTTGGCGTTGATCGCCGCCAGCTCGGCCAGTTCGGGCAGCTCGATGGTCTCGACCCGGGCGCCGGCTTCACGCAGCGCCGCCAGCGCGGCATGGAAGGCGGTGGCGACGGCCGGCTCCAGGCCGTCGAGCATCAGCGTGCGCGGCACGGCAAAACGCAGTGCGGCCAGCGGCCGGCCGGGCAGGGTGACGCTGCGGGCGGCCAGCACTTCGTGCAGCAGCACGGCGTCGCGCACCGAGTGTGTGATCGCGCAGGCCGTGTCCAGCGTCGTCGACAGCGGCACGCTGCCGGCCAGCGGCGTCAGCGCC
>JBASTF010000867.1:0-1536 GCA_049274755.1 Rubrivivax sp.
GGCCGTGCCACCCCGCGCCTGCGCCAGCCGGCGCAGCAGGGCCAGCGCCAGGTCGAAGCGGTCGCCGGGCAGATCCTGCCGCGGCACGATGTGCATCTGCAGGCTGGGTGCATAGGCGGCGATCACCGCGCCCAGCAGCACGATGACCCAGCCGGTGTAGACCCACAGCAGCAGGATGGGCAGGGTGGCAAACACGCCGTAGACGGCAGAAAACGTCGGCATCGCACCCACGTACCAGGCCAGCAGCCGCTTCGCCGCCTCGCAGCCCACGGCGACGAAGACGGCACCGGCCCAGGCGTGGCGCCAGCGCACGGCGGTGTTGGGCACATAGTGGAACAGCCCGGCCACGGCCGCCGTCAGCAGGCCGAACTCCACGACGTTGAGCAGGGCCGACACGGTGCCCGGCATCACGCCGACCAAGCCTCGCGACGCAGACAGTGCATACGAGGTCATCGACAGGCTCATGCCCAGCACCAGCGGCCCCAGCGTCAGCGCCGCCCAGTACACCAGCACCCGCTGACCGATGGGCCGCGGCTTGCGCACACGCCAGATCGCATTCAGCGTGCGGTCGATCGTCAGCATCAGCGCCAGCGCCGTGGCCACCAGCACCACCAGGCCCACGCTGCCCAGGCGGTTGGCCTTGCTGGCAAAGCGTGTCAGCTCGCGCAGCACCGGCTTGGCGATGTTGTCGGGCACCAGGTTCTGCAGGAAATAGGTCTCCAGCGAGCCCTGGAACTTCGAGAACATCGGGAAGGCGGTGAACACCGCCAGCATCACGGTGACCAGCGGCACCAGGGCGATCAGCGTCGTGAAGGTCAGGCTGCCGGCCGTGAGGCCCAGGTGGTCGTCGCGGAAGCGCCGGCGCAGCGTGCGCAAGGTGGCCATCCAGGGCCAGCGCCGCAACGCGGCGATGCTGGGGCCCAGGCGCAGGGCGGCCGCGTCCAGAGAGGTCATCTGGCTATGATGCCAGCATGCAGACGAGTTCCCCGCCGCCCCTGGTGCGGCACGCGCGCAGCCTGGCCCTGGCCTGCCTGCTGGCGTTGATCGTGGTGTGCCTGGCCTGGGAGCTGTGGCTGGCGCCCACCGGCAGCGGCACGCTGGCGTTGAAGGTCGTGCCGCTGGTCTTGTGCCTGGCCGGGCTGCTGCGCCACCGCATGGCGACCTACCGCTGGCTGGCCCTGCTGCTGTGGCTGTACGTGATGGAAGGCCTGGTGCGCGCCACCAGCGAAAGCGGGCTCTCGCAAGCCCTGGCCGTGGCCGAGGTGCTGCTGTGCCTGCTGCTGTTCGTGGCCTGCGGTGTCTACATCCGCCGCCGCCTGCACAGCGGCAAGAACAACGAGGAGCTCGCCGCATGAGCACTGCATTGATCGCTGCGCTGCGCACCGCCGTCGGCGAGGCCCATGTGCTGACCGGGGGCGACCTCTCGGCCTGGCTGAACGACTGGCGCAAACGCTGGCGCGGCAAGGCCCTGGCCGTCGTGCGGCCCGGCAACACGGCCGAGGTGGCGGCCGTCGTGAAGGCCTGCGCCGCGGCCGG
>JBASTF010000868.1:0-1662 GCA_049274755.1 Rubrivivax sp.
AGCTGCAGCTGCTGGACGCCGTGGCCGACGGCGACAGCGCGCTGGCCGCCATCCGCGCGCAGCGCCCGGCCCTGGTGCTGCTGGACATCCAGATGCCCGGCATCACCGGCCTGCAGGTGCTGCGTGCCCTGGCGGCCGACGACGCACCGCTGCCGGCCGTCATCTTCACCACGGCCTACGACGCCCATGCGCTGGCGGCCTTCGAGCTGCATGCGGTGGACTACCTGCTGAAGCCGTTTTCGCGCGAACGTTTCGACGAGGCCGTGGCCCACGCGCTGGCCACACGCGGCCAGGGCGATGGCGACGCAGCCCAGGTGCTGCCGGCGCTGGAAGCCGCGGAACGGGTGGAGGACAGCGGCCCGCTGACGCGGGTGCTGGTGCGCGACCAGGGCCGCATCTTCCCGCTGCATGTGGATGCCATCGAACACCTGCGCAGCGACACCAAGTACACGGCCATCACCAGCAAGGGCCGCAGCTACCTGGTGCGCCTGCCCATCACCAGCTTCGAGGCGCGGCTGGACCCGGGGCGTTTCCTCAAGGTCAACCGCTCCTGCATCGTCAACCTGGACTTCGTCGAGGCGATGACACCCGACGAAAGTTCGCAGCTCGTTGTGCAACTGCGCGACGGCACACGTGTCACGGCCAGCCGCGACGTCTCCAAACAACTGCGGGCGCAATCGCTGTGAAGACCTTGCTCATCGCTCCCCTGCTGCTCTGGGCCGCGGCGCTGCCTGCGCTGGCCGCCGAAGGCCGTGTCTACACGCCTGGGCCTTTCGACGGCATCACCATCGACGGCAGTGCCGAGGTGCGTTTCACGCAGGGCAGTGTCGACCAGGTGTTCGTCGAAGGCGACGAGCAGATGCAGCGCGGCGTCACCGTCGAAGTGCGGGGCGGCATGCTGCGTGTGAACTCCTCGGGCTCGTGGAAGTTCTGGAGCAACCAGCGCCTGCACCTGCAGGTGACGGCCAGGCAACTGGCGCGGCTGACGATCTCCGGCGCCGCCGACGTGCATGCGCCGGGGCCGCTGCAGGGTGAACGGCTGCGTGTCTCGATCTCGGGCGCCGGGCTGGCGCGTTTCGACCAGCTCGATGTCGAGCAGCTGGTGTTCAGCGTCAGCGGCGCCGGCGACGGCCAGATGGCCGGCCGCGTCGGCGAGCTGAACCTGACGGTTTCGGGCAAAAGCGACTTCCAGGGCGAGAACCTGCGGGCCGGCAAGGCCAGGGTGTCGATCAGCGGCATCGGCGACGCCAAGGTCTGGGCCACCGAGGAGCTGTCCATTGGTGTCGCCGGCATCGGCAAGGTCGAGTACTGGGGCACACCGCGGGTGCGGCCCTCGACCAGCGGCATGGCGACGATCAACGCCCGCGGGCCAAAGCCGCCGCTGGCACCGGTGGCACCGCTGGCTCCTGTCGCCCCCGTGGCCCCTGCTGCAGATGCACGGCCAGCAGCCGCGCCGTCGCCGACAGCTGAGCCTCGGCCCGCGAACAGATGACGAAGCGCCGCTCGGCCCAGGGTTCGGCCAGCGGCAGCATCACCAGGCCGGCGGCGCTGGCGAAGACGGTGGTCGATTCACGCGGCAGGATGGCCAGCCCCAGGCCGGCGGCGACGATGCGGCAGGCCGCGTCCAGGCTGCTGACCTGCACCCGGTGCGCCGGCACCTGG
>JBASTF010000869.1:0-2480 GCA_049274755.1 Rubrivivax sp.
GGTCGAGGGTGCGTGGGCGCAGGCGCTCGGCCAGCGGCACGCTGCCGGCGGCGGCATCTTCTTCGGCAAACAGGCTGTCCTGCATGCCGCCGATTGTCGCAGCCGCGCCCGGGGCTGGCTGACGCTACAGCGGCGCGACGTGCGGCTCGGCCAGCAGTTCGGTCACCTGCGGCGGTGTCAGCGGCCGCGACATCAGGTAACCCTGGCCGATGGTGGCGCCCATGCGGCGCAGCTGCACCAGCTGGGCATGGGTCTCGATGCCTTCGGCAACCACCTGCTTGTTCAGCGAGCGGCCCAGCGAGATCACCGTGCGCACGATCTCCAGGTTCTGCCGGCTCTTGTCCATGCCGCTGACGAAGCTGCGGTCGATCTTCAGGCAGTCGAAGGGCAGCGTGCTCAGGTAGGCCAGCGACGAATAGCCGGTGCCGAAGTCGTCGATGCCGAGCTTGACGCCCAGCGCCGAGAGCTCGGCCAGTGCGGCCAGCGCCAGTTCACGCTGCTCCATCAGCGTGCTCTCGGTGATCTCCAGCACCAGGCAGGCCGGTGGCAGGCCGTGACGTTCGAGCACCTCGGTCACATGCGGCACAAAACGGGGCCGGGCCAGGTCGCTGCCCGAGACGTTGACATGCACCACCAGGTCGGCCGCGCCCTCGTGTTCGCGCCGCCAGCTCGCGTGCTGGCGCACCGCTTCTTCGACGGCCCAGGCGGTCAGCGCCTCGATGCAGCCGGTCTCCTCGGCCAGCGCGACGAAGACACCGGGGCTGACGGCGCCGCGCACCGGGTGGGTCCAGCGCGCCAGCGCCTCGAAGCCGTTCAGCCGGTAGGGTTCCAGGTCGTACAACGGCTGGAAGGCCAGCGAGAGCTGGCCCTCGCCGATGGCGCGCCGCAGATCGGCTTCGAGCTGCAGCTTGTGGCCCAGCTGCTCGTGCAGGCTGGCGTCGAACTGCACCAGCCGGCCCTTGCCGTCGGCCTTGGCGCGGTACATCGCCAGGTCGGCGTCGCGCAGCATCTCGTCGGGCTCGCGGTAGCCCATGTCGCTGAAGGTCAGGCCGATGCTGGCCAGCGGCCGCACCTCGGTGCCGTTGACGTCGGCCGGTTTGTCCAGCGCCGCCAGCAGGCGCTGGCCCAGGCGCAGCACATCGGCCTGGTCGCGGGTGTCTTCGAGCAGGATCGCAAATTCGTCGCCGCCCAGCCGCGCCACGAGGTCGCGTGGGCGCACGCAGGCGGCCAGGCGCTGCGCCACCTGCTTCAGCAGCGCATCGCCGGCGCCATGGCCCAGGCTGTCGTTGACGATCTTGAAGCGGTCCAGGTCCAGCGCCATCACCGCGAAGCGGCGGCGCCGGTCTTCGCGGCTGGCTTCGACGGCCACCGTCAGCCGTTCGAGGAAACAGCGGCGGTTGGCCAGGTCGGTCAGCGGGTCGTGGTAGGCGATGTGGCGCAGCTCGCCTTCGGCACGGCGACGTGAACTGATGTCGTGCAGCTGGTAGATCAGGCCGCCGCCGGCGCCCTGGGCATCGAACAGCGCACAGTGCAGCGAGACCCAGACCTCGTGGCCGCCGGCACCGACGGCCCGCAGTTCGATCGACACATCGGCCTGCCTGCCGCCGAGCACACCGCCGGCATGGCGTGCCAGCAGTTCAGCGTCGCCGGCATGCAGCAGCTGCGTGAAGGGACGGCCCGGCAGCGTGCCGTCGTCATGGCCCAGCAGCTGGGCCAGCGCATGGTTGGCCTGCAGCACGTTGCCGTCGGCACCGACGATGGCCATGCCGATCGAGGCCTGCGTGAAGGCGGCATGGAAACGCTGCTGGTTCTGCGTTGCCTCGGCCTCGGCGGCAGCCAGGCGCTGTTCCTGCGCCGTGTGTTCGGCGATCTGCTGACGGAAGTGTGCACGCAGCAAGGCCAGCGACAGGCCGATGACGAGCACGCCGACGGCCACCGCCGAATGCCCGAAGTGCTGTGCGTTCAGCGACAGCATGCCGGCCAGCACCGACGAGATCAGGTACAGCGTGCCGACCCAGCTGGTGGCGCGGAACCAGTCGCCGAAGCGCATCAGCGTACCGCGTTTCAGCGCCACCACCTGGATCAGCGGCCAGGCGTTGGCGAAGAAGTAGGTCGCAGCGCCCAGCGCCAGCGCCGCCAGATGGGCCGCCGCCACCGGCAGGCCGCCGGCTTCCAGCCAGGGCTGGGCCAGCGTGAAGACGCTGCCGGCCAGCGCCATCGCGAAGCTGGCCACGGTGGCGGTGAAGATGTGGCTGCTGCGCCGCTTCGACGAACAGCGTGCCGCAACCCCGCCTTCGACACCGGCGGCCAGCACCGCCGCCGCCGGGCCGTGCAGGGCCAGCAGCAGGAAGATCACGAGGTCGCCGGTGGCGATGGAGTTCTTCGAGCGCGGAACCGGGATCGGCATGGCCGCCGCGATGCCGACGATCAGCGTCCAGCCGGCGATCTGCCACAGCGAAGCCGCGGGCAGCTGCGCCAGC
>JBASTF010000870.1:0-5649 GCA_049274755.1 Rubrivivax sp.
GCTGGCGCAGCGCCAGCGACGACGATGCGCGCCAACTGGCGGCACTGCGGCTGGGCTGGCTGATGCTGCGCTCCGGCATGGCGCTGTTGCTGCTGTGCATTGCAGCGATCGCCCTGGTGCTGCTGCCGCCGTGGGCGCTACGCTGGCAGGGCCTGGCGCTGCAGTTGTATGCAGCGGCCGCCACCGTTGCATCGCTGGCCAGCCTGGCCTGGATGGCAGGGTCGGCGCAGCGGCGCCGCTGAACCTTGGCCATCCCCTACAGCCGCCTGGCCCGACTGCTGCACTGGGTGGCGTTGCAGCCCCAGGCCGTGCGCCGCCTGTCCTTCGATCTCGAACGACGCTCGCTCGGCGCCGTGGCCCCGTCGACACGGCCCGAGCGACCGGTCTACGTCTGCGGGCTGGCCAGGTCGGGCACCACGCTGTTGCTGCAGCTGCTGCACGGCACCGGTGCTTTTGCATCGGCGAGCTACCGCGACATGCCCTTCGTGCTGGCACCCCAGTTGTGGCGGCGCCTGCGCGGGCCGGCGGCGCCGGTGACAGCCGCCGCGGAACGCGCCCACGGCGACGGTCTGCTGGTCGATCTGGACAGCGTGGAAGCCTTCGAGGAGGTGTTCTGGCGCACCGCGTCGGCCGAGCCTGCGGATCTGCCCGAACTGCTGCAGGCGTTCGCCGACTACCGACGCATCGTCACGCGCGCAGCCGGCCTGCGGCACGACGCTGCGACGCCGCTGCGCTACCTGTCGAAGAACAACAACAACCTGGAACGCCTGGAGCTGCTGCTGCACGAGCCGCAGGCCCAGGTGCTGCTGGCTTGCCGCGAGCCTCTGGCCACGGCGACCTCGTTGTGGCGCATGCACCAGCGCTTCCAGCAGATGCAGGCTGCCGACAGCTTCGTCGGCCACTACATGCGCTGGCTGGGCCACCATGAGTTCGGGGCCGGGCACCGGCCGCCGGCATCGCTGCGCCGGAGGCTGGATCCTGCGCTGCAATCGACGGCGCCCGACTACTGGCTGGGCCTGTGGTGCGCCGCACATGAAGCGCTGCAAGATCTCACCGACCCACGGATCCGTCTGGTGCAGCACGAGTGGCTGAGAGCGACCGCAGCACCGCTGCTTCAGCAGCTGCTGGGGTGGTTGCAGGTGACCGGCGACACGCAGGCGCTGGCGCAGGCAGTGCGTACCGCCACGCCCCCCCCCGACGCGGCCACGACCACAGCCTCACGATTCGACCCCGCCCTCGTGCGGCGGGCCCAGCACTTGCACGGCGTGCTGCTCGTGCATCCGCTGTCGCTGCGTGCTGATGCGCACAGCATCTCGTCCGCGATGACCGAACGATGAAGACAACAGATGCCAGCGGCTCCGGGCCGCAGACTCCCGACCCCGGCCCCTCGTCCGCCCCGCCATGGCAGCGCCGTCTCTGGCTGGCCGCGTGCCTGCTGACCCTGGTGCTGTTCTCAGCGTTTTCGCTGGCCTGGGCCGTGCGGCACGCCGTGCTCGACGGGCCGCGTCTGTCGCCAGGGCAGAAGCAGGCGCTGATCGGCCTGGCCACCTTTCCCTGGATGGTCGGCCAGAGCCTGCAGCAGTTGCGCTCCTCGCTGGCAAACCGGCCCGATGCGCTGCTGCTCCGGCGCAGCGACGTCGAACACCCTGCATGGTCGCGGCGATTCCCAGCGCCCGAAGATCCGGGCTATCTGCTGCTGTCCACCGTCGACGCATCGGCGGCGGCCAGCATCGTCAAGCTGGTCCGCATCGCCGACGGCCAGGAACTCGCCCGTTGGACACCCCATTGGCCGCAGCTGTACACACGCCTGAGCAGCAAGCCGTTCGCGGTCGTCGGTGACCCGGCCGCTGCGCGGGCGATCCATCCCTTGCTGCTGCCGGACGGCGACATCGTCTTCAACACCACACACGGCCTGGTGCGCTTGCCGGCCTGTGGCGACACCCCGCGCTGGGTGCTGGACGAACATATCCACCATTCGGTAGAACTGGCCGACGACGGCACTCTGTGGGTGCCTGGCGTGGCCACGGACGGGCTCGCCAGCAACCCCTGGCTGCAAGCCCAGGTGCAGGACGACGCCCTCGTTCAAGTGTCGCAAGACGGCCGGGTGCTGCGCCGCATCTCGGTGATCGGCCTGCTGCGCCGGCATGGCCTGCAGGCCATGGCCGTGGGCCAGTGGGGCGGCGTGCCCCGCAGCGACCCGATCCATCTGAACCAGATCACGCCGGCGCTGACGGATGGCCAACACTGGAAGCGAGGCGACCTGCTGGTGTCGATGCGCAACACCAGCACGGTGCTGCTCTACCGGCCGTCCAGCGACGAGATTCTGTGGCACCGCAGCGGCCCCTGGCTGAACCAGCATGACGCACGCTTCGTCGGCAGCGACCGGATCTCGGTGTTCGACAACCATGCCGTAGTCGCGGCGCCGCCGGAGCCTCGCGCGTTTCTGCAGGACAGCGATCGCAGCCGCATCTTCCTGGTGAACCTGGCCAAGGGCACGCTGGAGCAACCCTATGCACGTGCGCTCGAGCAGGTGCGGCTGCGTTCGCCGTCGCAAGGGCGGTCGTTGGTGCTCGACAACGGGGATGTCTTCGTCGAAGACACACCCAACGGGCGCTTGATGCGGCTGTCGCGCGACGCCCAGGTCTGGGCCTGGGTCAACGACTACGACAGCGAACACATCGGCCTGCTGAACTGGAGCCGTTACCTGCAACCCGCCGAGGTTCAGGCGGCCTTGGCAGCCTTGGCGCAGCGACACTGCAAGGTAGGCAGGTAGCGGCACACATGCCACGGCAATTGGCCGAGAATCGCTGCCGACGGCCCATCACCGAGCCAGGCGCAAGCCCCACCGACCATGTTGCTGACCCGACGCGAAGCCCTGCCAGCATTGCTGGCCACGACGGTGCCCGCGCTGCGTGCGCAGACCGCCACCAACTACCCTTCACGGCCCATCAAGCTGGTCGTGCCGTTTGCCCCCGGCGGCGGCCCCGACGTGCTGACACGCCAGTTCCTGCCGCGCCTGGGCGCGGTGCTGGGGCAAACGGTGTTCGTCGAAAACAAGGTCGGCGCCGGCGGCATCATCGCCGCCGAGTACGCGGCCCAGCAGCCGCCGGACGGCCACACGCTGCTGCTCGGCGCCTCCACCCACGTCACGCAGAAGCTGTTGCAGCCCAAGGCTGGTTTCGACCCGGTGAAGGGTTTCAGCCATGTCACGCGCCTGTCCTATGCGCCGTCGCTGCTGGTGGTGGCCACCGACGCGCCCTACAAGTCGCTGGACGACCTGCTGAAGGCCGCGCGCGCCACGCCGGGCAAGCTGAACTACGGCTCGGGCGGCATCGGCAGCGCCGCCCATCTGGCCGGCGCGGCGCTGGCGCAGCAGGCCGGTGTCGAGGTGGCGCACATCCCTTACCGCGGCTCGGTGGACCTGGCCGGCGCCTTGATCGCCGGCGACGTGCAGTTTGCGATCCCCACCGCCTCCACCGTCGTGCCGCAGCTGCAAAGCGGCAAGCTGCGGGCTTTGGCCATCACCTCGGCGCAGCGCGACGCGCTGCTGCCGCAGCTGCCGACGCTGAAGGAGCTGACCGGCAGCGACGACCTGGTGCTCGTGGCCTGGAGCGGCCTGTGGCTGCCGGCCGGCACGCCGGCGCCGGTTCTGCGCACGCTGTTCGAGGCCCACCAGAAGGTCTATGGCGACCCCGAGATCGTCAAGGCCCATGCGGCGTTGGGCGTGACGGTGGCGCTCAGCGCGTCGGAGGCCGAGTTCAGCAGCTTCGTCGCCGCCGAGTCTGCGAAGTACGCACGCCTGGTGAAGGCGGCGCGCATCGAGGTCAGCTGATGCTGCAGGCCTTCCAGCCGCAGCCGCTGGCTGCCGTGCGTGTGGTCGAGTTCTCGCATGTCGTCGCCGGGCCCTTCGCCGGGCTGCAGTTGCAGCAGCTGGGGGCCCAGGTCGTGAAGGTCGAGCCACCGGCTGGCGGCGACTACCTGGGCAAGCTGGCCCATGGCCGGCGTGCCTATCTGGCGCTGAACGGGGCCAAGCAGGTGCAGCGCATCGACCTGAAAAACGAGGCTGGCCGCGACGCCGCGTTCACGCTGGCTGCCGCCAGCGACGTGCTGATCGACAGCTACCGGCCCGGTGTGCTGGCCCGCCACGGCCTGGGCCACGCAGCCCTGGCCGCGGCCAACCCGCGGCTGATCTACTGCTCGATCTCGGGCTACGGCAGCGAGCTGCCCGAGGTGTGCACACTGGGCGCCTACGATCACGTGATGCAGGCGCTGGCCGGCATTGCGCTGCAGACCGGCCACGAAGGCGACCCGCCGATCAAGGTCGGTTTCCCGCTGGTCGACTCCGCCGTCGGCCTGGTGGCCGGCCAGGCCGTGCTGGCGGCGCTGCTCGAGCGCGCCGGCAGCGGCTGCGGCCAGTACATCGAGGTGAGCATGTGGCGCGCCGCGCTGCAGCTGATGTACCCGATGGCCTGCGAACTGCTGAGCACGCGCATCGAGTCGCCGCGTGTCGGCAACGGCGGCTACACCGGCAGCCCGGGGGCCAGCTTCTTCCAGTGCAGCGACGGCTGGGTGGCCCTGGGTGCCAACACGCCGCCGCAGCTGAACCGCGCTGCCGCTGCGCTGGGCATCGCGCCGCCGGACTGGACGGCCGAAACCGCCACCTTCCCCAGCCCGCAGACGGTGTTCGGCGAGACGCTGAAAACCACGCTGCTGCAACTGCCGGTGGCCGAGGTCGAACAGCGCATGCGTGGCCGCGACGTGCCGGTGGCGGCGGTGCTGACGCTGAACCAGTTCCTGCAGCAGGCCACGGCCCGCGGCTGGCTGCAGCCGGTGGCTGCCGGTGGCGACGTGCTGGCGCCCGGCCCCGGCTGGCGCAGCTTCCGATGATGAACGCCCTGCACCGCCTGCGCCGCCTGCTGCTGGCCGGCCTGCTGCTGGCCGGCAGCGCCTTTGCCGCGCCGCCACCCGAGCAGGCCTACCGCGACGCCTTCCTGGCGTTTTTCCCGGCCTACGAGATGGCGCGGCTGCGCCACACGGCCATCGAGGACCTGAGCAACCCGCGCCGCGCCAGGCTCAACGAGCCCAACCATGTGCGGCGCCTGCTCGACGCCACGGCGCGCAACGTCACGACGCCGAACAACGACACGCTGTACACCTCGGCGCGGCTGGACCTGCGCCTGGGCCCGGTGCTGGTGCAGATGCCGGCCGTGCCGCAGCAGCGCTACTACTCGCTGCAGTTCATGAACCTGCACACCGACAACCTGGCCATCCTGGGCCGGCGCGACGGTGGCGACGGGCCGCTGAACATCGCCGTGGCCGGCCCGGGCTGGAGCGGCCCGCTGCCCGCGCACACCCATCTGCTGCGCGCCGACAGCAACGACTTGTGGCTGCTGGTGCGCATCCTGGTCGACGGCCCCGACGACGTGGCCGCCGTTGCCGCGCTGCAGGACGGCATCCGCATCACGGCGCCCAAGCCCGCCGCCGACTACCCGGCGCAGCGCCTGAAACCGCCGCGCGACGCCAGCCCGGGCGACTTCATCGCTGTGCTCGGCGAGATGCTGGAGCGCAATCCGCCCCAGGGGTCGATGGCAGCAGCGGCCAGCGCCGCGGCGGCCGTCGGCATCGGCACCCGCAGCACCTGGGCCGACC
>JBASTF010000871.1:0-5918 GCA_049274755.1 Rubrivivax sp.
ACGACCTGCTGCGCCAGTTGCGCCACGTCGTCGTCGTCGTGGGTGATCAGCAGCATCGGCAGTTGCAGCGCCGTCTGCAGTTCCAGCAGCTCGCCGCGCAACTGCCGGCGCAAGGCCTTGTCCAGCGCGGCAAAGGGTTCGTCGAGCAGCAGGGCCGTCGGCTCGTTCACCAGTGCACGGGCCAGGGCCGTGCGCTGGCGCTGGCCGCCCGAGATCTGGTGCGGATGGTGGTCGGCGATGCCCTGCAGATGGAAACGTTCGATCCAGCGCTCGACCGCTGCGTCAGCGGCCTGGCGCGAGGGATTGCGCCAGCCCCTGGCCAGCGCAAACGCGATGTTCTGGCGCACGCTGAGGTGGGGAAACAGCGCGTAGTCCTGGAACACGCAGGCCAGGCGCCGTTGCTGCGGTGTCAGCGACACACGCGCCGCAGCGTCGAACAGCAAACGCCCGGCGATGCAGACACGCCCGGCGTCCGGTGCCGCGATGCCGGCGATCATGCGCAGCGTCTGCGTCTTGCCGGCACCCGAGGGGCCGTACAGCACCACACGCTGCGCATCGCTGACAAACCGCACGTCCAGCTCGAAGCGGCTGTCGCCATGGCGCAGCTGCCGGCGCAGATGGATGTCCCAGACCGTCATCGCGCCGACTCAACCACGTGCCATCACGCGCCCGGGCACCAGGCGGCCGGCGCTCAGCAGCACGGCGATGCAGGTGATGGAGGTGACGGCGACGAGGAAGTTGGCCGTGTCGTCCTGGCCTGCCTGCACGGCTTCGTAGACGGCGATGGACAGCGTCTGCGTCTTGCCGGCAATGCTGCCGGCGACCATCAGCGTGGCGCCGAACTCGCCCAGCGCACGTGCAAACGACAGCAGCAGCCCGGCCAGGATGCCGCGCCAGGCCAGCGGCAGCGACACGCGGAAAAACAACGCCAGCTCGCCGATGCCCAGCGTGCGTGCGGCATCTTCGAGCTGCGGGTCGACGTTTTCGAAGGCGGCACGGGCGGCCTTGAACACCAGCGGGAAGGACACCATGGTCGCGGCGATGACCGCGGCCTGCCAGGTGAAGATCAGCCGGATGCCGAAGTTCTGCAGCAGCCAGGCGCCGATGGCACCGTGGCTGCCGATCAGCACCAGCAGGTAGTAGCCCAGCACCGTCGGCGGCATCACCATCGGCAGTGTCAGCGCGGCGTCGACGAGATCGCGGCCCGGAAAGCGCCAGCGCGCCATCACGAAGCCGACGCCGACGCCCAGCACCAGGTTCAGCAGCGTGGCCACGCCCGCCACCTTCAGGGTGAGGGCGAGCGCGATCCAGGCGCCGCTCATCGTCGTCTCAGGGCTTGCCGAAACCGTGCTTCGCCAGCACGGCCCGCGCCGGCGGCGTGAACAGGAAGTCGACGAATGTCGTCGCTTCCGCTGCGTTCGGCGCGGCAGCCAGCCTCGCCGCCGGGTAGAGGATGGGCTTGGTGGTCGGCACGGCGAAGGCAACCTTGACCTTGTCCGGCATGATGGCTGCGTCGGTGGCGTAGACGAAGCCGGCATCGACCTCGCCGCGTGCCACGTAGTCCAGCGTCTGGCGCACCGAACTCGCGCCGATCATCTTCGGTTCGATCATGGCCCACAGGTTTGCCGCGTCCAGCACACCCTTGGTGTAGCGGCCCACCGGCACACTCGCCGGCAGGCCGATGGCGATGCGGGCATACGCGGCCTGGCCCAGGTCGCCCAGCGCCGCGGGCGCCTTGCCGCCGGCCAACGGCACGATGACAACCAGCGCGTTCGAGACCACGTCGCGGCGCTGCGCCGGCTTCACCAGCCCCTGGGTCTGCGCCTGGTTCATGGACGCCTGATCGGCACTGACGAACACGTCGGCCGGCGCGCCCTTGGTGATCTGCGCCAGCAAGGCACCCGAGGCGCCGAAGTTGAGCCGGACCTTGGTGCCCGGGTTCGCGGCTTCAAACAGCGGCGCGATGTCCTTCAGTGCGTTGGTCAGGCTGGCGGCGGCGGACACGGTGATCTCGCCGGCATGGGCTGTCGTCAGCGCGATCAGCGAGGCGACCAGGACGCCGAGCTTGCGGGGCAGGGAGGGTTCCATGGTCGACGGAGTAGCGTGATATCAAAGTATATATGTCGATGACAACACCTGCCGGACAGAAATGCAGAATCTCCTGTCTTTCCCTTCTTGTTGGAAGAAGCGAGGCATGCCTGAAAGAGGGTGTTGTCGTTATGTCATAGACGCCATGACGATAGCCGGCGCTGCACACCGCATGTGCCGCTGCACGGGGCGGGCAATGCCGCTGGCGGCGGCAGCTTCGTTGGTGAGTGAGAGTGGCGGCTTCTGGCTGCGTGCACCGTGGTGCAGCACCAGTGCACGGTGAAGAACATCGCCAGGTGCAGGGCGCGAAGAGGCAGCGGACGCGCCAGCGCCAGCCCGGGTGGGCCGCTTCGCACACGCTCGACGCAGGGCAAGGTCCGCAGCGCGCGGACCTTGCCCGGTTCAGGCGATCAGCCCACGCTGCCGCAGCAGCTCGATCACCTTGTCGGCGGCACGTTCGGCCGTCAGCTCGGTGGTGTCGATGCGCAGCTCGGGGTTCTCGGGTTCTTCGTAGGGCGAGTCGATGCCGGTGAAGTTGGTCAGTTCGCCCTTGCGCGCCTTCTTGTACAAGCCCTTGACGTCGCGGCTTTCGGCCACGTCCAGCGGCGTGTCGACGTGCACCTCGATGAACTCGCCTTCGGTCACCAGGCTGCGTGCCAGGCGGCGTTCGGCGCGGAACGGCGAGATGAAGGCCGTGAGCACGATGAGGCCGGCGTCGACCATCAGCCGCGCCACTTCGCCGACGCGGCGCACGTTCTCCACGCGGTCGGCTTCGGTGAAGCCCAGGTCTTTGTTCAGGCCGTGGCGGATGTTGTCGCCGTCCAGCAGGTAGCTGTGGCGGCCCAGCGCGTGCAGGCGCTTCTCCACCAGGTTGGCGATCGTCGACTTGCCGGCGCCCGACAGGCCGGTGAACCACAGCACCGCGGGCTTCTGCCCCATCAGCAGCGAGCGCGAGGCCTTGTCGACGTCGTGGTGCTGCAGGTGGATGTTGTGGGCGCGGCGCAGCGCAAAGTGCAGCATGCCGGCGCCGACGGTGTTGTTGCTCATCCTGTCGATCAGGATGAAGCCACCGGTGTCGCGGTTGCCCTTGTAGGGGTCGAAGGCAACCTGGCGGTCGAGCGCGATGTTGCAGACGCCGATCTCGTTGAGCTCCAGCTGCTTGGCCGCCAGATGCTCCATCGTGTTGACGTTGATCTTGTACTTGGGCTCGGTGACGGTGGCGCTGACCGTGCGTGTGCCGATCTTCAGCAGGTAGGGCCGGCCCGGCAGCAGCGGTTCGTCGGCCATCCAGACGATGCTGCACTCGAACTGGTCGGCCACCTCGGCCGGTGCCTCGGCGCGGGAGATGACGTCGCCGCGCGAGATGTCGATCTCGTCGTCCAGCGTCAGCGTCACCGACTGGCCGGCCACGGCCTGCGCCAGGTCGCCGCCGTGGGCGACGATGCGCGCCACCGTGCTCTCGCGGCCCGAGGGCTGCACGCGGATGCGGTCGCCGGGCTGGATGCTGCCGCTGGCCACCAGGCCGCAGAAGCCGCGGAAATCGAGGTTGGGGCGGTTGACCCACTGCACCGGCAGGCGGAAGGCGTCGGCCTGCAGACGGCTTTCGTCGATCTCGCAGGTCTCGAGGAAACCCATCAGCGTCGGCCCGTGGTACCAGGCCATGTTGTCGCTCTTGCCCGTCATGTTGTCGCCCTTGAGTGCCGACAACGGGATGGTCGTGATGTCCTTCAGGCCGATTTGCGCGGCGAAGGCGCGGTACTCCTCGTCGATGCGGTTGTAAACCTGCTGCGAGTACTCGACCAGGTCCATCTTGTTGATGGCCAGCACGACCTTGCGGATGCCGATGAGGCTGACGAGGAAGCTGTGGCGGCGCGTCTGCGTCAGCACACCCTTGCGGGCGTCGATCAGGATCACCGCGACGTCGGCCGTCGAGGCGCCGGTGATCATGTTGCGCGTGTACTGCTCGTGGCCGGGTGTGTCGGCGACGATGAACTTGCGCAGGTCGGTGCTGAAGAAGCGGTAGGCGACGTCGATCGTGATGCCTTGTTCACGTTCGGCCGAGAGGCCGTCGACGAGCAGCGCGAAGTCGATGTCGCCGCCCTGCGTGCCCCACTTCTTCGAGTCGGCCTCGATGGCGGCAAGCTGGTCCTCGAACAGCATCTTCGATTCGTACAGCAGCCGGCCGATGACCGTGCTCTTGCCGTCGTCGACCGAGCCGCAGGTGATGAAACGCAGCAGGCTCTTTTTCTCGTGCTGGGCGAGGTACTGCTGGATGTCGGTGGCGATGAGGTCGCTGACGTGTGCCATTTCAGAAGTACCCCTCTTGCTTCTTCTTTTCCATCGAAGCGGCCTGGTCGTGGTCGATCATGCGGCCCTGGCGTTCGCTGGTGCGCGTGAGCAGCATCTCCTGGATGATGTCGACCAGCGTCGCGGCCTCGGACTCGACGGCGCCGCTCAGCGGGTAGCAGCCCAGCGTGCGGAAGCGCACCTTCTTCATCATCGGCACCTCGCCGGGATGCAGGCGCATGCGCTCGTCGTCGACCATGATCAGCGTGCCGCTGCGCTCCACCACCGGCCGTTCCTGCGCGAAGTACAGCGGCACGATGGGAATGTTCTCGAGGTGGATGTACTGCCAGATGTCGAGCTCGGTCCAGTTCGAGATCGGGAACACGCGGATCGATTCGCCCTTGTGCTTGCGGCTGTTGTACAGGTGCCAGAGCTCGGGGCGCTGGTTCTTCGGGTCCCAGCGGTGCTGCGCGGTGCGGAAGCTGAAGATGCGTTCCTTGGCGCGGCTCTTTTCCTCGTCGCGGCGCGCACCGCCGAACGCGGCATCGAAGCCGTACTTGTCCAGCGCCTGCTTCAGGCCTTCGGTCTTCCACATGTCGGTGTGGATCGCGCTGCCATGGTCGAAGGGGTTGATGTTCTTGGCCTTGGCCTCGGGGTTCTGGTAGACGAGCAGTTCCATGCCCATCTCCTTGGCCATGCGCTCGCGCATCGCGTACATGTCGCGGAACTTCCACGTGGTGTCCACGTGCAGCAGCGGGAAGGGCGGCGGCGCCGGGTAAAAGGCCTTCTTCGCCAGGTGCAGCATCACCGCGCTGTCCTTGCCGATCGAGTACAGCATCACCGGCTTGTCGGCTTCGGCGACCACCTCGCGCAGGATGTGGATGCTCTCGGCTTCCAGCCGCTGGAGGTGGGTGAGTTGGACAGGTGATGCCATGGCGTCGACGCTGGTGTGCGGGGTGGGAGCCCAGGTTGTTGCGTTGCAGCAAATCCTGTGCCGCAGGGCCGCGAGTATCGCCGAAGCAAGGGGGTGGCCTGCCCCTCGAACCTTGGGGGAGGGGGCTCGGGCTGGCCTGGATCCTGCGAGACGCCGGCTAAAGTCGTTGACCAGGAGGACATGCATGAACACCGATCGCCTTCAAGACCCGCGCCTGCTGGCCGACGTCGCCGACATCACGCGGCGCGCCGGGGCGCTGATCATGGAGATCTACGCCACCGACTTCAGCGTGCGCGGCAAGTCCGACACCTCGCCGGTGACCGAGGCCGACGAACGTGCCGAGCAACTCATCGTGCCGGCGCTGCAGGCGCTGGACCCCAGCGTGCCCATCGTCGCCGAAGAGGCGGTGGCCGCCGGCAAGGTGCCCGAGGTGGGCGACTGGTTCTGGCTCGTCGACCCGCTGGACGGCACCAAGGAGTTCATCAGCCGCAACGGCGAGTTCACCGTCAACATCGCGCTGGTGCATCAGGGCCGGCCGGTGCTGGGCGTGGTGCTGGCGCCGGCGCTGGGCCGGCTGTTTGCCGGCGTGGCCGGGCATGGCGCGTGGCTG
>JBASTF010000872.1:0-10584 GCA_049274755.1 Rubrivivax sp.
GCCGGCAGCGCCCGCGGCCAGCGAGGCGGCGCCACCGCCGCCCTTGCCCACCGATCTGGCGGCCTATCTCGACGGTGTCGAACGCAACATCCTCGAACGTGCGCTGGAGCGCCACCGCTACAACCGCACCGCGGCCGGCGCAAGCCTGGGCCTGTCGCTGCGCCAGATGCGCTATCGCATGGCGCGGCTGGGCATCGGCGCGGCCGACGCCGGCGACACGGTGAGCTGAGCACGCGGGCCATGGGCAGCACACGCTGGCGCGACGGCTGGTGGTCGGCAGCGCGTGCCGTGCCGTCGCCGAACCACGGGCCGCGGCCGGCTGGCGCCGACGTGGCCCTGGTGGTGCTGCATTCGATCAGCCTGCCGCCGGGCGAGTACGGCGGCGATGCGATCGAACACCTGTTCACGAACCGGCTGGACCCGCAGGCGCATCCGTCGTTTGCGGCGCTGCGCGGGCTGGAGGTGTCGGCGCATTTCGTCGTCCGGCGTGATGGCGAGTTGTTGCAGTTCGTGTCCTGCGACCGACGCGCCTGGCACGCGGGCCGTTCGGCCTGGCGCGGCCGCGACAACTGCAACGACTGGTCCATCGGCATCGAGCTCGAAGGCCTGGAAGGCCGCAGTTTCGAAGCGGCGCAGTACACAGTGCTGGCGCGATTGCTGCGGGTGTTGTCGGCGCGCTACCCCATCACCGAGGCCGTGGGCCACGAGCATGTGGCACCCGGGCGCAAGGCCGACCCGGGCCTGGGCTTCGATTGGCTGCGGCTGCGGCGGACACTGCGCCGGCAACGGCCGCAGCTGCCTTTCGCGGCGGCGCAGCCCGCCTGAAACGGCGCGCGTCGCCGGCTGTTTTCAACGGCAGGCCCGCATGCTGCGGGGTTCTTGCGAGGGCCTTCCAGCGGTGGCGCGGCATGGCGCGCTGGCGCTGCACAGAGGGTGGAAACAGCGTTCTCCACAGTCTCGGGGAAGGTCCTGACAAGACACTACCTGTAGTGCCTTGTTGGGGGTGCTGACCCCAGATATAGTGGCCTTTCGTGTTAATCTCATGACCTCGATGGCCGCCGTCGTCACCGCTGCAAGTCCTGCTGTGAACCACGTCCCGTCTGCCGCCATCACGGTGTCTGCGACACCGGCGCTGCAAGCTCCCGTTCAGGAGTTGCGCCGGCACCGCGTCGCACGCTGAGGCGCCGCACCGGCCTGCGCCATCGCTCGAACAAACCAGTCCAACATCCAGAAGGGGAATGCATGCAAGCCGTCCAGTCGTCTGCGTCCGAGACCGTCGCGCCGGTGCGCGCCGCCAGCAACGCCGTGTCCGCGGCGAACTCGGCGTACGCCGGCTACCAGATCATCCGCCGCAACGGCGCGGTGGTGGGCTTCGAGCCGAACAAGATCGCAGTCGCGCTGATGAAGGCCTTCCTCGCGGTGCACGGCACGCAGGGCGCCGCGTCGGCCAGCGTGCGTGAAACGGTCGATCGCCTGACCGAGTCGGTCGTGCGTGCACTGCTGCGTTCGCGCCCGGGCGGCGGCACCTTCCACATCGAGGACGTGCAGGACCATGTCGAGCTCGGCCTGATGCGCGGTGGCCACCACGAGGTGGCGCGTGCCTACGTGCTGTACCGCGAACGCCGTTCGCAGGAACGTGCGAAGCAGCAGACCGGCGCCGCGCCGCAGGTGGCAGCCCCCGAGCTGTATGTCACCGAACATGGCCAGCGTGTGGCGATGGACTTCGGCGCGCTGCGTGCGCTGGTCGAGTCGGCTTGTGCCGACCTGGGTGCCGACGTCAGGGCCGAACCCATCCTGGCCGAGACGCGCCGCAACCTGTACGACGGCGTGCCGATGGACGAGGTCTACAAGGCCGCGATCCTGGCAGCGCGCACGCTGATCGAGAAGGACCCGGCCTACACCCGTGCCACGGCGCGGCTGCTGCTGCACACGATCCGCCGCGAGATCCTCGGTGGCGAGGTGCCGCAGTCGGCAATGGCCGAACGTTATGCCGAGTACTTCCCCGGCTACGTGAAGAAGGGTGTGCAGGCCGAGCTGCTGGACGAGAAGCTGCTGCAGTTCGACCTGGCGAAGCTGGGTGCGGCGCTGAAGCCCGAGCGTGACCTGCAGTTCGACTACCTGGGCCTGCAGACGCTGTACGACCGCTACTTCCTGCACATCGACGAAGTGCGCATCGAAATGCCGCAGGCGTTTTTCATGCGCGTGGCGATGGGCCTGGCGCTGAACGAGATCGACCGCGAAGCGCGTGCGATCGAGTTCTACAACGTGCTGTCGAGTTTCGACTTCATGTCGAGCACGCCGACGCTGTTCAACAGCGGCACACGCCGTTCACAGCTGTCGAGCTGCTACCTGACGACGGTGGCCGACGACCTGGACGGCATCTACGAAGCGCTGAAGGAAAACGCGCTGCTGTCGAAGTTTGCCGGTGGCCTGGGCAACGACTGGACGCGCGTTCGCGCGCTCGGCTCCTACATCAAGGGCACGAACGGCAAGAGCCAGGGTGTGGTGCCCTTTCTGAAGGTGGTCAACGACACGGCGGTCGCCGTGAACCAGGGTGGCAAGCGCAAGGGCGCGGTCTGCGCCTATCTGGAAAGCTGGCACCTGGACCTGGAAGAGTTCCTCGAACTGCGCAAGAACACCGGCGACGACCGCCGCCGCACACACGACATGAACACGGCGAACTGGATTCCCGACCTGTTCATGCGCCGTGTTGTCGAAGGCGGCCACTGGACGCTGTTCTCGCCGTCGACCTGCCCCGACCTGCACGACAAGTTCGGCCGCGCCTTCGAAGATGCCTACACGGCTTACGAGGCCAAGGCCGACCGCGGCGAGATCAAGCTCTTCAAGCGCCTGCAGGCCAAGGACCTGTGGCGCAAGATGCTGTCGATGCTGTTCGAGACCGGCCATCCCTGGATCACGTTCAAGGACGCCTGCAACGTGCGTAGCCCGCAGCAGCATGTGGGCGTCGTGCACTCGAGCAACCTGTGCACCGAGATCACGTTGAACACCAGCGACAGCGAGATCGCGGTCTGCAACCTGGGCTCGGTGAACCTGGCGCAGCACCTGCAGGACGGCGTGATCGACCAGGTCAAGCTGAAGAAGACGGTGGCGACGGCGATGCGCATGCTCGACAACGTCATCGACATCAACTACTACGCGGTGAAGAAGGCGCGCGACAGCAACCTGCGCCACCGCCCGGTGGGCCTGGGCATCATGGGCTTCCAGGACGCGCTGTACCAGCTGCGCCTGCCCTACGCGAGCATGGACGCCGTGGCCTTCGCCGACCTGTCGATGGAAGCCGTCTGCTACCACGCCTACTGGGCCAGCACCGAACTGGCCGCCGAACGTGGCCGTTATTCCAGCTACCGCGGTTCCTTGTGGGACCGCGGCATCCTGCCGCAGGATTCGCTGGACCTGCTGGCGCAGGAGCGTGGCGGTTATGTCGACGTCGACCGCTCGGCGACGCTGAACTGGGACGCGCTGCGCACACGCATCGCCGAACACGGCATGCGCAACTCGAACTGCGTGGCCATCGCACCGACGGCCACCATCAGCAACATCATCGGTGTCGATGCTTCGATCGAACCCTGCTTCGGCAACCTGTCGGTGAAGAGCAACCTGTCGGGTGAGTTCACCGTGGTCAACGAGTACCTGGTGCGTGACCTGAAGAAGCTGGGCCTGTGGGACGACGTGATGGTCATGGACCTCAAACACTTCGACGGTTCGCTGCGGCCCATCGACCGTGTGCCCGAAGAGTTGAAGCGTCTGTATGCCACGGCCTTCGAGGTCGACGCGACCTGGCTCATCGAAGCCGGTGCACGGCGGCAGAAGTGGATCGACCAGGCGCAGTCGTTGAACATCTATCTCGCAGGGGCTTCGGGCAAGAAGCTCGACGAGACCTACAAGCTGGCCTGGCAGCGTGGCCTGAAGACCACCTACTACCTGCGCACGACGAGCGCCACCTATGCCGAGAAGTCGACGGTGGCGCCGGGCGCGATGAACGCGGTGGCGATGCAAGGCAGTGCTGCAGCGCCGATCGCCATGCCCGCAGAGCCGGCCAGCGACATCAAGTTCTGCTCGATCGACAACCCCGACTGCGAGGCCTGTCAGTGACAACGATCTGCGCTCGTTCGATGCAAGGTCGCAACAACGAGCGCGCTTGAATGTCAACAAGTGCTTGGTGTTCGCACACAACACTCGGATAATTCCGAATCACAGGAAGACACATGCTGGTCTGGGAAGAAGAAGTTCAACCGTCACCGACGATCACACCCGTGATCGCCAAACCTGTTGCACCACCGGTGGTGCACACGGTGCAATCCGTGTCGAAGAGCGTTGCCGTCGAGCGCCGTGTCAATGCGGCCGACAAGCGCATCATCAATGGCCAGACCGACGTCAACCAGCTGGTGCCGTTCAAGTACAAGTGGGCTTGGGAGAAGTACCTCGCCACCTGTGCGAACCACTGGATGCCGCAAGAGGTCAACATGTCGCGCGACATCGCGACCTGGAAGGATCCGAACGGTCTGAGCGACGACGAGCGCCGCATCATCAAGCGCAACCTCGGCTTCTTCGTGACGGCCGATTCGCTGGCCGCCAACAACATCGTGCTCGGCACCTACCGCCACATCACGGCGCCCGAGTGCCGGCAGTTTCTGCTCCGCCAGGCCTTCGAAGAGGCGATCCACACACACGCCTACCAGTACATCGTCGAGTCGCTCGGTCTCGACGAAGGCGAGATCTTCAACGCGTACCACGAGGTCAAGTCGATCCGCGACAAGGACGAGTTCCTGATCCCGTTCATCGACGCGATCATGGACCCGGCTTTCCACACCGGCACGCCGGAGAACGACCAGAAGCTGCTGAGGAGCCTGATCGTTTTTGCCTGCCTGATGGAAGGTTTGTTTTTCTACGTGGGCTTCACGCAGATCCTGGCGCTCGGCCGCCAGAACAAGATGACAGGCGCTGCCGAGCAGTACCAGTACATCCTGCGCGACGAGTCCATGCACTGCAATTTCGGCATCGACCTGATCAACCAGATCAAGCTCGAGAACCCACAGCTGTGGACGCCGCAGTTCAAGGCCGAGATCAAGGCCTTGTTCGAGAAGGCGGTCGAACTCGAATACCGCTACGCCGAAGACACGATGCCGCGTGGTGTGCTGGGCCTGAACGCGGCGATGTTCAAGGGGTACCTGCGCTACATCGCCAACCGGCGTGCAACGCAGATCGGCCTCGATGCGCTGTTCCCGAATGAAGAAAATCCGTTCCCGTGGATGAGCGAGATGATCGACCTGAAGAAGGAGCGCAACTTCTTCGAGACACGTGTGATCGACTACCAGACGGGGGGTGCACTCTCGTGGGACTGAGTGCCGCTGTCTGGCCCACCGGCTTTGCGCAGCCGGCGGATTGACGATGTTTCCGACCCGCGACCCAGGAGCAGCCCACGACAGACCGGGCAGCCTGGATCGTGTCCCCGTTCACCGGACCGGGGCGTTCGATGGGCAGTGAGTTCTTTCACGGCCTGACAGACCGCCGGACGGTGAATCGCCACACGATATGCAGTCGTGTGGTGCTCTTTGCAACTTGATCAAGGAGATCGTGATGGCAACTGCGAAGAAGGCCGCTCCGGCCAAGAAGGCCCCGGCGAAGAAGGCTGCGCCGGCCAAGAAGGCTCCGGCGAAGAAGGCTGCGCCGGCCAAGAAGGCCCCGGCGAAGAAGGCCGCGCCGGCCAAGAAGGCTCCAGCGAAGAAGGCTGCGCCGGCCAAGAAGGCAGCGGCGAAGAAGCCGGCAACCAAGAAGGCCCCGGCCAAGAAAGCAGCAAAGAAGGCGGCGCCCCCGGCGCCCGCTGCGCCTGCGGCCCCTGCAGCAAAGACGGCGCTGAGTCCGGCTGCGGCCTGGCCCTTCCCGACAGGCAACAAGCCCTGATGGTGTGATCCATGCGGCCAGGGCCGCGTGGTGACCCGCCCGAAGCCCGGACTCGTCCGGGCTTCTTTCTTTCTGCGCTGGCCGTCGTCAGCCTGCCGTGCCGTCGATCAAGGCCTGTGCATTGATCACATGGTTCTGCCCGCCGCGGCAGGCGATCTTCAGCGCGCCGACACGGTTGCCCAGTGCCACGCAGCGCTGCAGCGACCAACTGCGCTCCAGGCCGAACAGCAGCGCGCCGCGGAAGGCATCGCCGCAACCGGTCGGATCGACGACGGCACTCGCCACCACCCCCGGAACTTCGGTCCTGTTGCCCTGCACCCACAGCTCGCAGCCTGCGGCGCCCAGTGTCACGACCACACCTTGCAGGCGCGGTGAACGTGACATCGTTTCCAGCGTCAGGCCTGTGCGCTCGCACAACATGCGTGCTTCGTAGTCGTTGACGGCCACCCAGCTGGCCATCTCGACAAAGCGGCACAGTTCGGCGCCGTCGAACATCGGCAATTGCTGGCCCGGATCGAAGATGAAGGGCACACCGGCTTCGGCCATCTGCGTTGCGTGCTGCCACATCGCATCGCGGCCATCGGGCGCAATGATGCCGATCTTCAGGTCCGGCCGCGACGGCATGCGCATCTCATGCGCGTTCTGCATCGCACCCGGATGGAAGGCCGTGATCTGGTTGTTCTCCAGGTCGGTGATGATGATGGCCTGCGCCGTGTACATCTCCGGCTCGACACGCACCAGCGAGGTGTCCACACCCCAGCTCCGCAGCCGCGTCAAGTAGTCGTTGCCGTCGCTGCCCAGGGCGGCCATCACCACCGGTTCGCCACCCAGTGCCTGCAGCGTGTAGGCGATGTTGCCGGCGCAGCCGCCGAACTCGCGCCGCAAGGTCGGCACCAGGAAAGACACGTTGAGGATGTGCACCTGCTCGGGCAGGATCTGCTGCGCGAAACGGCCCGGGAAGGTCGTGATGGTGTCGAAGGCAAGTGAACCGCAGATCAGCGCGGGCATGGGCAACTCCAGGGGAAAAGCGGGCAGCAGTCGCTGCGGCGCAGTCAGGGATAGAAGATCTCGATCGTATAGCCGCTGATGGGCCGGTCGGCTGCATTCAGCGTCGCCTGCAGCGGGAACTCCATCGCCGCCGGCAGATCTGCACGCTGCAGGCCGAGTTCCTGCGGTGTGATGACACGCCTGGCCATCACACCGCCTTGGCTGTCGGTCAGCGTCAGGTCCAGCGCCGGTACGGCCAGCGCCAGGCTCGAGCGGCTGCGCAACACCACCGACAGCCGGTACAAGGACGTGCCCTCGATGCGCAGCAGCCCGCTGCTTTCCACCGCCAGTGCGTCGATCTGGCGTGGTGGTTCGAGGCGGCAGCCCAGCTGTGCGCAGCCGGCCAGCAGCCAGGGCTGCAGCAGCGGCCAGCGTGCGGCCGTGACGTTGCGGTATTCGAAGGCCATCTGCGCCAGCAGCAGCAGTGTGGCGATCGCGCCCGTCACCGCGAGCGCCACACGCACGCCAGGCCTGCGCCAGCGCGCGGCACGTTCGGCCTGGCGCACGAAGGCCGGTGCATCGCTGGTGGCGCCTGCAAACACACGGTCCTCGGGTTCGGCACTCATCTCCTGCGCTGCCGCGACGGCCGCCGGTGCGGGCGGAGGAGGAGGTGGTGGTGCCACCCGCCGCTGCGTCACCGGTGGTGCCGCCGGCGTGCCGAAGGTCGACAAGGGCCCGAGGTCGGCCATCTCGCTTTCTTCGTAGCGCGACAGCCGCTCCATGTCCTCGATGACACGTTCGGTGCTGCGGCTGCGTGGTGCTGCCGCAGCGCGGCTGACGTCCGCGTCCAGGTCGACCAGGCTTTCGATGGCGTTGAAGACCTCGGCGCAGCGCCCGCAGCGCACCCAGCCTTCGGACACACGCAGCTGGTCCTGCACGACACGGAACACCGTGCCGCAGGCCGGGCAGCGGGCAGCGAGGCTCATGCGGCGATCATGCCATCCGCTGCGCCGTCATCAGGATCCAGCCGTCCTCGCTGTCGCTGACCCGCAGCGCCATGTCAGGTGCGTAGGCGGCGATCAGTTCGTCGGCCTGGCGCTCGAGAATGCCGGCCAGCACCAGCGCACCACCCGGTGCGACATGGCCTGTCAGCAGCGGCGCCAGCAGCTTCAGCGGCGTCGCCAGGATGTTGGCGAGCACCAGCGGGTAGGGCCCACGCGCTGCGTCCGGCAGGCCGGCATTCAGCGTGACGCCATTGGCCGCCGCGTTGGCCACCGTCGAGGCGACGGCCGCCGGGTCGATGTCCACGGCGTCGACGGCCACCGCGCCGTGCAGCGCTGCGGCGATCGCCAGGATGCCCGAACCGCAGCCGTAGTCCAGCACCCGTGGCCAGGCCTGTGCATGGCCCGCAATCCAGCGCAGGCACATGCGTGTGGTCGGGTGGGTGCCGGTGCCGAAGGCCAGGCCGGGGTCGAGGCGGATGACCTGCTCGGCGCCGTCCGGCAGCGCGTGCCAGCTGGGCACGATCCAGAACGTGCGCGTCACCGGCACCGGCGCAAACTGCGACTGCGTCAGCCGCACCCAGTCTTCGTCGGGCACCGTCGCCAGCCCACGCACATGCAGGCCCTGCGCCCAGTCCTGGGCCAGCAGCAACGTCGCCGCGCGTTCGGCCGCGGCCTCGTCGTCGAACAAGACCTTCAGTGTCGAGCTGTCCCAGCCGTCGCGCGGTGCCGGCATGCCGGGTTCGCCGAACAAGGCCCGCTCGGCCTCGGTGCCGGCATCGGCATCCTCCACCGAGACCGACAGCGCATCGAGCTCGTCGATCAGGGCATCGGACACCGGTTCCACCAGCGCCTGTGGGCTCAGCAGCAGCAGTTCGACCATCGTCGCTCGCTCAGCGTTTGTGCTGGCCCAGCCAGCCTTCCAGGTAATGGATGCTGGTGCCGCCTTCGACGAACTTGGCATCGACCATCAGTTCGCGGTGCAAGGGGATGTTGGTCTGGATGCCTTCGATCACCGTCTCCGACAAGGCCGTGCGCATGCGTGCCAGCGCCTGTTCGCGGGTGTCGCCGTGCACGATGATCTTGCCGATCATCGAGTCGTAGTTCGGCGGCACGAAGTAGTTCGTGTAGGCATGCGAGTCCACCCGCACACCCGGCCCGCCCGGCGCGTGCCAGACGGTGATGCGGCCCGGCGACGGCGTGAACTTGTACGGGTCCTCGGCGTTGACGCGGCACTCGATGGCGTGGCCGCGCATCTCGATGTTGCGTTGCGTGAACGGCAGCTTTTCGCCGGCGGCGACGCGGATCTGCATCTGCACGATGTCGATGCCGGTCACGAGTTCGGTCACCGGGTGCTCGACCTGCACGCGTGTGTTCATCTCGATGAAGAAGAACTCGCCGTTTTCGTAGAGAAACTCGAAGGTGCCGGCACCACGGTAGCCCAGCTTCTTGCAGGCGGCGGCGCAGCGTTCGCCGACACGTTCGATCACACGCCGCGGAATGCCGGGCGCCGGCGCTTCCTCGATGATCTTCTGGTGCCGGCGCTGCATCGAACAATCGCGTTCGCCCAGCCAGACGGCGTTCTTGAAGGTGTCGGCCAGCACCTGGATCTCGACATGGCGCGGGTTCTCGAGGAACTTCTCCATGTAGACAGCCGGGTTGCCGAAGGCCGCGCCAGCCTCGGCGCGTGTGGTCTGCACGGCGTGGATCAGCGCTGCCTCGGTGTGCACCACCCGCATGCCGCGCCCGCCGCCGCCGCCGGCCGCCTTGATGATGACCGGGTAGCCGATGGCCCGCGCGATCTTGATGATCTCCTTCGGGTCCTCGGGCAGCGCACCTTCGGAGCCAGGCACGCAGGGCACGCCGGCCTTGATCATCGCCTGCTTGGCCGAGACCTTGTCGCCCATCGTGCGGATGGCGTCCGGGGTGGGGCCGATGAAGACGAAGCCGCTTTTCTCCACACGTTCGGCGAAGTCTGCGTTTTCGCTGAGGAAGCCATACCCCGGGTGGATGGCCTCGGCGTCGGTCACCTCGGCCGTCGAGATGATGGCCGGCATGTTGAGATAGCTGTGCGCCGAGGCCGCCGGCCCGATGCACACGGCTTCGTCGGCCAGCTTCACATACTTGGCGTCGCGGTCGGCTTCGGAATAGACGACGACCGACTTGACACCCATCTCGCGGCAGGCGCGCTGGATGCGCAGGGCGATTTCGCCGCGGTTGGCAATGAGGATTTTTTTGAACATGTCAGTTGCTGGAAGCGCCGCTCGCAGCCCACGTGGTGTGGGCCAGGGGCGACTGACCAAGCTTCCCGCCGCGGCGCCGGCTTTGCCGGGCCGCTGGCGGACGGCCCCCATGGGGGGTAGCGAGCGCTAGCGAGCTTGGAGGCTCCATGTCATTCGACGATGAACAGCGGCTGGCCGAATTCGACCGCCTGGCCGTTTTCGCACAGGATCTGCAGCACCTTGCCGCCGACGTCGGCCTCGATCTCGTTCATGATCTTCATCGCTTCGATGATGCAGACCGGCTCACCTTCCTTGACCGTCGAGCCGACGTCGACAAAGGCCTTGGCGCCCGGGCTGGCCGAACGGTAGAAGGTGCCGACCATCGGCGACTTGATGACCTTGCCGGCCGGTGCTGCCGGCGCCGCTTCGGCGGCGGGCGCTGCGGCCGGGCC
>JBASTF010000873.1:0-2454 GCA_049274755.1 Rubrivivax sp.
GGTGCTGTTCGCCGAAGGCGGCGGCGGCCGCCCGGGCGACGTCGACTGGCTGGGTGTGGCCGGGCTGGACTGCACGACCTTTGCACGGCTGGCCGCACTGTCGGGCCAGGTGCCGCTGGTCGGCATCGTGCATGGCCGCTGTTTTGCCGGCAACGCGGCGCTGCTGGGCTGCTGCGACCTCATCGTCGCCACCGAAGCCGCCAGCATCGGCATGGGCGGGCCGGCGATGATCGAAGGCGGTGGCCTGGGGCGCGTGGATGCCGATGCGGTTGGCCCGGCGGCGGTGCAGGCCGCCAACGGCGTGGTCGACGTGTGTGTCGCCGACGAGGCCGCAGCGGTGGCGGTGGCGAAGCAGTACCTGGCCCTGGTGACGGCGCCACGTGGCCCCGAGGCCGCAGCCGGCGGCGATCAACTGGCGCTGCGCCAGGCGCTGCCCGAAAACCGCAACGCGCTGTACGACCCGCGCCGCATCGTCGAGACGGTGATGGACGCCGGCAGCCTGCTGGAACTGCGGCGCGACTTCGGCACCGGCCTCGTCACCGCGCTGGCCCGCCTGGGCGGGCGTGCGGTGGCGGTGGCGGCCAGCCAGCCGCGCCACCTGGGTGGCGCACTCGACGCACCGGCCTGCGACAAGCTCGCGCGTTTCATGCAGCTGGCCGATGCCCATGGCCTGCCGCTGCTGAGCTTCGTCGACACGCCCGGTTTCATGGTCGGGCCCGACTCGGAGAAGACGGCCATGGTGCGCCATGCCGCGCGGCTGTTTGTCACCGCCGCGGCGCTGCGTGTGCCGGTGGCCAGCGTGGTGCTGCGCCGCGGCTACGGCCTGGGCGCGATGGCACTCACGGCCGGCCACTTCCACGCGCCGGTGGCCACCTGCGCCTGGCCCAGCGGCGAGTTCGGCGCGATGGGGCTGGAAGGTGCGGTGCGCCTGGGTTTCCGCAAGGAACTGGAGGCCGCGCCTGCCGGCGAACGCGAGGCCTTGTTCGCCCGGCTGCTGGCCGCCGCCGTTGAACGGGGGCAGGCGCTGAACATGGCGAGTTTCCTGGAGATCGACGACGTCATCGACCCCGCCGACACCCGCAGCTGGCTGCTGCGGGTGCTGCGTTCGACCGACGGCCGCACGCTGCCGCCGCGGCGTTCGTTCATCGACCCCTGGTGACGGACGGGAGCGGCGGCAGCTACTTGTAGATGCCCACCCACTCCAGCACGTCGCCGCGGTTCAGCTTGCCGGCCGACTGCACGACCACGGCCTTGGCGATCTGGTCGCTGACCTCGGCGACGCGGATCATGCCTTCCAGCGTGCCCGAACCCGCCAGCGAGCGCCCGGTGGCCGGGTCCACCAGCGACAGGTCGATGCGGCGCACGGCAAAGGTGTCGCCGACATCGATGCCCAGGTTCTTGCCGACGTTGACGATGACCCCACCGCGGTCCACACGCACGATGCGGCCGCGGAACGGCACCTTCTCCAGGCTGCCGCTCATGCGCTCGACGACCTGGTTCACCGAGTTGTCGATCAGCTGGTTCACCAGGGTCTGCGCGCGGTTCGTGCCGCTGACCTCGGTGGCCTGGCCGGCCGACGCGACCACACGCCGCTGGTCGACCGAGGCATCGCTGAGCTTGATCGTGTCGCCGGCCACCATCTCGCCGGTCAGCGTGTCCACGGCGCGCCAGATGACGGTGATCGTCGCCGTCGTGCGCTTGGTTTCCTGCAGGTCGGAGCTGGCGGTGCGTTCGGCCTGCTCCTTCATCTGCCGCGCCTGCAGGAACTTGCGGTCGGCTTCGGTGCGTGCATTGCGCGCCGCCTCGAAGTTCTCCTCGGCGCGTTGTGTGCTCGACGCCTCGCCGTAGCTGCCCAGGGCGCTGGCCAGCAGGCCGATGTTCAGCCCGCTGCGCGACAGGATGCCTTGCGAGGCCTGCTGCTTCATCTGGTTCTGCAACTGGTCGTTCTGTGCGCGCAGCTGCTGCGCCTGGTCCAGCGCCTGGCGTGCTTCCAGCTCCTTCTGCTGCGCTGCCTCGCGCTGCGCCAGCGCGTCGCGTTCGATCTGCTGCGCACGTTCCAGCGTCGCCGCGGCATTGCTGCTGGCGACACGGCGTGTGTCGTGGCCGACGTCGACACGGTCCAGCGTCACGTGCAGCAGCAGTTCGGCCGGGATCAGCCGCCCGCGCTGCGGCGCCAGTTCGGCGTTGCTCGCACCACGTGCGCCCAGGTCCTGCTCGGCCAGCACGCCTTGCAGGCTGCCGCGGCCCAGCACCAGCATCTCGGGCTTGGCGCCGAGCAAGGCCTCCAGGCGGTCGGAGACGATCTGGCCCAGGCTGTCCGGCGACGCACCGGCGTCGGTGGCCACCGAGCCCACGCGCGTCGGCAGCACGGCAACACGTTTTTTCGCCGTCGTCTTGCATTCCAGGCACTTCTCGACCTTGGCCGTGACCAGCACCGGCTCGCCCGAGGAACCA
>JBASTF010000874.1:0-3917 GCA_049274755.1 Rubrivivax sp.
GCATGGCGCGACAGCGTCTCGAAGATCGAGAACGCCGGCGCCAATGCGCGGACCGTGCCCTCGAGCAGCAGCATCGTGCGGGTCAGCACGAGCAGGTCCGTGGGTAGGCGTACCGCCTGCGAGCGGCCGGCGGCGACGAGCCGTCCCAGCGCGGCGGGCAGCGACCAGTCGCGCAGCGGCCGCTCTGCACAATCGGCCAGCAGCGACTGCACCACCGGCAGAAAGGCGCGGCGTTCCACCTGCGCCCCTACCAAACCCAGGTCGAGCCAGGCATCGACCACCCAGTCGGCGTCCTGCTCGACGAAGGCGAGCGCGAAGGCCGTCAGTGCGCCGCGCAGGCGGCGGTCCAGGCGGCCGACGATGCCGAAGTCGTGGAAGCAGATCCGCCCGTCGGTCATCACGAACAGGTTGCCCGGGTGCGGATCGCCATGGAACAGGCCGTGCTCGAAGAACTGTGTCACGTAGCTGTCGACGAGGCGGCTCGCGCAGGCCTCGCGTTCGGGCGCGGCGACGGCGTCGATGCGCACACCGCTGCTGAAGCGCTGAACCATCACGGAAGACGCACACAGGCCGTCAATCACATCCGGGATGTCGACGTCCGGCGAGCCGCGCCACGCATCGGCAAAACGCCGCACGAAGCGAGCCTCGCGCGCGAGGTCCATCTCGAGCCGCAGGTTGCCGGCGATCTCGTCGACGATCGCCACGAGGCCCCAGCGCCGCAGCGGTGGGAGCATGGCCTGCGCCACAGTGGCAATCACGCGCAGGATGCGCATGTCGGATTCGACGGCCTCGGCGGCCCCCGGCCGGCGGATCTTGACGATGACCTCGGTGCCGTCGGGCAGCGCAGCGCGGTGGATCTGCGCCACGGAGGCTGCGGCCAGTGGCGCCAGATCGAAGCGTGTGAAGAGCTGCGAGCAGGGGCGGCCAAACGCGGATTCGACGGCCAACTGCGCCTGCTCCGATGGAAACGCACCCACATGATCCTGCAGCCGCGCCAGGGCTTGCTGTGCCGTGTCAGGCAACAGGTCGGCGCGCAGGCTCAGGTGCTGGCCAAGCTTGACGAATGTGGTGCCCAGCCCTTGCAGAAGGGCCGCGAAGCGTTCGGCCACGGGATGGTCGTCGCAACGCATCACGCCGCGGTGCCAGGCCCACCACAGCACGAAGCCGGCAAAGGCCAGACCGATCCGGAGCGCGCGCCCGAACGGCGACCGGCGTTGCGGCCGCGTGGCACGAGCGGATGCGGCATTCGGCATGTCAATCCACGCGATGTCGCGGCTGGCCGGCCTGCCATGCCGAAATGTTGTCGACCGTCTCGTGCAGGATGCGCGCGACCGCCTCGCGCGTATTGAAGCCGACGTGCGGTGTTGCAAGCACGCGCGGGTGGCGCAGCAGCGGGTGCGACGATTCCCAACCGCGGTCGCAGCCCAGACCACCGCAGCCCATCGGCGCCTCCGGCGCAGCGCCGTCTTCGCGCTCGAGTACGTCCAGACCGGCCGCGGAAACGGTGCCGCGGTCGAGCGCGCGCAGCAGTGCCTCTTCGTCGATCAAGCCGCCACGCGCGGTGTTGAGCAGCACGACGCCGGGTTTGATGCGGGCAAAGGCGTCGTCGTCCAGCAGGTGATGCGTGTCAGGGGACAGCGGCACGTGGAGGCTCAGGACATCACTGCGCTCGAGCAGTTCGGACCATCCGACGAAATCGATGCCCAGGGCGATCGTGGCTTGCGGTCGTGGTCGCGGGTCGAACGTCAGAACCTTCATCCCGAAGCCCTGTGCGATGCGTGCCACGTGCGTTCCGATGCGTCCGAAGCCGACGAGCCCCAGTACCTTGCCTTCCAGTTCGAAGCCGGTGAGGCCCCGGTACGAGAAGCTGCCCTGGAGCGCCCGGCCGCGTGCCTCGCACAGGCGGCGGGCAAGCCCCAGCAGGAGCGTGAAGCTGTGCTCCGCGACGGTGGCGGCCCCGTAGTCGGGCACGTGGACGACCGCGATGTCGCGTTCCCGGCAGGCGTCGAGGTCGATGTGATCCACGCCGGCGGAACGCGTCGCCACCAGCCGCAGCGCCGGCATGTGCCGCAGCAACTCGCGTGTCACCGGCGTGTGGATGAACACACACAGCACCTCGACCAGTGCCGCAGCGCTGCCGTCGGCGTCGATCTGGGTATCGGGCAGGAAACGTGGCCTCCACGAACCCGGGCACAGAGTTTCGAGCGCTACCTGGTCTTCGGCTGCGACGTCGATGAAGAGCACTCGCAGGCCCGTGGGCGGCCTGGCCGCAGCCGGCGCTTCGGGCGACACGGACCCGCTGGACATGGCGCTCATGCCATGGCTCCCGTCACGCGATAGCGCTGCGTCGCGTCCATCAACGCGCCTCCAGTTCCGGCGCAGCGCCGCGAACCCGCGCTGTCCGGCGCGCATCGGTGAAGTACAGAAGCACGATGACGCTGAGCACACCGGCGAAGAAACACCATACCGAGATGAACCAGGTCGCGTAGAAGGCGTAGGCCGCCACCGCTGACACGAACGCGGCCACGCCGAAGGCGACGACCCGCGCGTGGCTGGAGAACATCAGGCTCGCGCAAGTGCCCAGCAGGTAGAGCGACATTGCGGCCAGCGCATAGAAGTGCGGCGACTCGTAGGCGATGTGCTGGCCTGTCACCGTGGCGACGATCGGCAGCGTGAACAGGGTGGCCAGCAGGTACAGCCCCACGGCGGTGCCGGCGGTGGCGATGGCGACCAGCACCCGCCGCCGCCAGGGCACGGCTTCGAGCGCGAGCGCAGCCAGCGGCACGTAGATCGGCCAGAGCACGTGCGAGAAGAACGAGTAGGCGTGCGTCAGCACCGTGTTGAGCAGCGGCGCGCGGTCCGGGAAGGTCAGCCAGAGCGCGCCTTCGAGCAGTTGCTGGATGCCAAAGAGGACCGGAATCCAGGCGTACGGCAGTTCCGAGCGAGCACGCGCGCGCCGCACGGTGGCCGCTCCGACGATCAGCAACACGGTGCCGGCAGTGAAGCTGGCTTGCGCGGAAAAGCACATCAGCATGACTCCTGCAGGAGAGGTGCGGGCGGCCGGGACTGCGGGTCGCCGGGCGTCATCGCCGCAGCTCCCCGGACGACGTGGCGTCGTGCCGCTGAGCCGGCGTGGCCGACAGGGCACGGGCGACGATGACGCGCAGTGCATCGGCATGCCGCTGACCGCGCCGCAGCGCACGTTCCGGAAAGCGCGAGGCCAGCCACGCATACACGAGATACTTCGCGAGCTTGCCGATCCACAGCGCGAGCACCACCTCGACGATCGGCAGCCGGGAGATGCCGGCGAACATCAGCGCCGGCGTCAGCGGCAGCGGCGTGGCAGCGATGACCAGCAGGGCCACGACGCCATACGCGGACAGCCAGTGCGTTGCGTCGCTCCAGGCCGACGAACGCACGACGTCGGGATAGGCGGCGAAGAGCCGCGCCCAGCCGAGGTGGTGGAACACCAGGTACAGCACGGCCGCGCCCAGTGCCGCGCCCAGGCTGGCGCCCACGGCGATGGCGCTCCAGCGGCGCCGCGCCATCAGCACCGCCGCCACCAGCAGGCTTGCAAAGGACACGGACATCGAGAGCGCCGCACCGAGCGCCACCGCACCCACCACCGCCGGAAATGCGGGGCTGTCGGCCCGCCGCAGCAGGGTGCGCAGCAGGCCCGACTGGAGTGCGACGCGCAGCACGGGATGCCGCTCTCATGGCTTGCGCGTGACCGGGCGTCGGCCCAACTCCACCGCGAGCGAGACGGCCTCGCGGCCACGCAGGATCTTGAACTGCGCCTGCGTGCCCGGGCTCAGCGCGGCCGTCTCGTTGATGAGCGCGGCGGTGTCGCTGATCTCCTTGCCGTTGATCGAGACGACGGTGTCGCCGGCACGCAGGCCGGCGCGGTCGGCCGGGCC
>JBASTF010000875.1:0-1669 GCA_049274755.1 Rubrivivax sp.
GGCCCGGCCCGGCGCTACCAGGCGGCCGGCGGTGTCTTCAGGATGACGATGCGCCCGGCCTCGAGGGCGACATAGCCGCCGATCGTCAGCTCCTTGAACACGCGGCTGACCATCTCGCGCGACGAGCCCACGTGTTCGGCGATGTCCTGCTGCGTCAGCTTCTGCGGCACGGTGCGCCGGCCCTCGGCATCGGTTTCGGCCAGCGACTGCAGCAGGCCGACGATGCGGCTGTAGACGTCTTCCAGCGCCAGGCTCTTCACGCTGTCGGTGAGGCGGCGCACCCGCCGGATCAGGTCGACGATGAGGTGTTGCGCGAAGTCGGGGTGCGCAACGATGAACTCGCGCAGGTTGGCACCGGCGACGACGGCGCAGGTGGTGGGCTCCAGCGTCATCACCGAAGCGCTGCGCATGCCGCCGTCCAGCGCCAGTTCGCCGACGTAGTCGCCGGCGCCCAGCGTCGTCAGGATCACTTCCCTGCCGGCTTCGTTGGCGGCATAGACCTTGACGCGCCCGCTGAGCACGATGAACAGCGTGTCGGCCTGGTCGCCTTCGTTGATCAGCACCGTCTGCGCGGCGTAGCGTTTCACGCCACCACGGGCAGCAATCTCGCGCAGCAGTTCGTCCTTCAGCGCCTGCGGCGGCTTCGCCATGTCCTGGTTCATGCGGGCATTCTGGCAGCCAGCACACCCAGGGCCTGCAAGGCCATCAGCGTGCCGATGAAGACAGGCTGGTGCAGCATGTAGAAGCTCAGCGACCAGCGGCCCAGCAGGGCCAGTGGCCGCGCGGCATGCGGCAGCCCGCCTTGCAGCAGCGTGGCACGGTGCGCCAGCAGCCACTGCCCGGCGGCCAGGCCCCACAGCATCACGCCCAGCCAGGGCAGCACCGGCACATAGTCTTCGGTCACCGGCTTGTGCGTGACCAGGCCGACCCAGTTGCTCCAGCGGGTGTCGAACAGCGGGTGCTGCCACAGGCCGGGCAAGACCAGCAGCAGCGCGCCCAGCGGCCACAGCCAGCCGCGCAGCGGTGCTGCCAGCCGCACCAGCACCAGCATCACGGCAATGCCGTGCAGCACGCCGAAGCTGATCCAGCTGCGCGGGAACATCCAGGCCGAGCCGATGCTCACCAGCACCGCGCAGCCGACGATCTGCAACCAGCGCCGCCAGAAACGTGGCCAGGGCTGGCCGGCCTGCAGCGCCACCGCCTGCGACAGGCCGGCGACGAAGAGGAACAGGCTGACGATGCAGCTGCGCTGCCAGGTCCAGAACGGGTCGACATAGAAGTTCTGGCGCGGCGACAGCAGGCCGAAGGTGTTGAGGTCGAAACACAGGTGGAACAGCGCCATCCAGACGATGGCGGCACCTCGCAGCGCGTCCAGCCGGTCGAACCTCATGCCATCTTCTCGTAGACGTCGCCGAAGCTGGCGCCGTCCCAGGCGTACAGCAGATAGGCCGCATGCAGGCAGGCGCTGGCGCCGCGCGGGCGGAACAGGCCGGCACAGTGGCCGCCGGCCTGGCGCACGCTGCGGTAGACGACACCGGCCGCGCCCGCGGCATGCAACTGGTGGCCCAGCGCCTGAGATGCCGTGTAGTCGTCGGCATCGTAGACGGCCACCGGCACGGCGCCGGGCGGACGCAGATCGTGCAGCCGGGCGTCGATGGCCACGTGGTAC
>JBASTF010000876.1:0-25372 GCA_049274755.1 Rubrivivax sp.
AACAAGAACTAAAGGAGCGAGGCGTCGAGGTGCAGGTGGCTCTGGAGATGGGCAGCCGCGAGTCCGTTCGAGAGGCGGTGGCGGAGGGGCTGGGCCTAGGCGTCGTGGCGGAAACAGCCTACAGGCCGGATCCTCGCCTTGTTAAGTTAACTATTTCAGACACCAGCATGGCGACACAGGTGCACTTCATCTGTAGAAAGGAGCGGCATCAAGCTCCACTGATCTCGATCTTCCTGGGTTTGGCGCATAGCGTAAGTCAGAAAATTGCCTAGGTATGGAACTTGGATTCCATGCAGCCGTGGGGCATGGTCCGTGCATCCACCTCTGCATCCAGCTTCGCGCCATCCTTCTCCACAAACAAAACATTCTTGGCCGCTGGGTTCATCACTGGATCTGTTGAAAGCGCTTGCTGATGCTTGAGTGACATCGCAAGGTGTCGAAGGCACTTCCATGCCGTCGTTCATCTCAATGCCCGAGAACGACCGTTGGGCGCTGGCTTTCTATGTCGCCACGCTCTCCTTCGACCCGGCCCAAAAGGAGCGAGGCGCCGCGCTGATCCAGAAGAACGAGCAGGCCCGCGCCGTGCTGACGGACCTAGCTGCCGTGACGACGGCAACGGAGAACTCACTTGCACAGCGCCTGGGCGCGGCTCAAGCCGCCGATCTTTTGGCCTACGCTCGCAGCGAGCCACGAGCCTTTGCAGGTGTCCAGTTGAGTGGCATTCCCCTCGCGCGGGCGCAGCTGCAAGCCAGCCTGAAAGCCTTCGAGGTGGGCAATACCGCCGAGGCCACGCGCTTGGCGCTCTCCGCGTATCTGGACGGGTTCGAGCCGCTTGAGGCTGCCTTGGAGTCACGCAACAAGGACCTCCTCGTCGACGTCGAGCGCAACATGCAGCTGTATCGCTCGGCCGTGGCCGCACGGCAGGGTGAGACCGTCACTTCCAAGGCGGCGGAACTCGATCAGCTCTTCGTCCGAGTCGAGAGCGAGTTGAGCGCAGGGCGCTCCGACGCCACGACGAGCTTCGTTGCCGCGTTGACCATCCTGCTGCGAGAAGGGGTAGAAGCCCTGCTGATCGTGATCGCGATGATCGCTTTTCTGCGCAAGGCCGAGCGGCCTGAAGCGCTGCGATATGTGCATGGCGGTTGGATGGCCGCGCTTGTCGCCGGCGGGATCACCTGGGCGGTCGCTACTTACGTCGTCGGCATCAGCGGCGCCAGCAGGGAGGTCACCGAAGGACTCTCCTCGCTGTTCGCGGCCGTCGTGCTGCTGTCGGTGGGTTTGTGGATGCACCAGAAAAGCAGCGCTGGCCGCTGGCAGGCATACCTGCGCGACAAGCTGTCGGCCGCCATGACGCAGCGCTCGGCGTGGGCGCTCTTCCTGCTCGCGTTCGTGGCGGTGTACCGGGAGGTCTTCGAGACGGTGCTCTTCTTCTCTGCGCTCGCCACCGATGGTCACCGCTCGGCCTTGCTGGCGGGCTTGGTAACGGGGCTGGTCTTGCTCGCAATCATCGCGTTCGTTTTCCTGCGCACCAGTGCGCGCATGCCAATCGGCAGGTTTTTTGCGCTCAGCTCGATCCTGGTGGCCGTGCTCGCCGTTGTGCTCGCCGGCAAGGGCGTCTCAGGACTGCAAGAGGCCGGATGGCTTCAAGCCACACCGGTTGGTCACTTGCGAGCACCGGCCCTTGGCATCTATCCGACGGTCCAGACGATTGCCGCCCAATTGACGGTGCTGGTGGTTGCGCTGTGCGGCTTCGGCTTCAACCTGCTGCAACCCTGGCGCTCAAGGCAGAGATCAAGCGCTCGCATTTCATGACGTGGTCTCAGCGCTCACGACAAACCTCCACGTCGCCCATAACGGAAAGCGCGGGGCCGGACGCTCGTGTGCTACCGCTCAGGTCTGGCAGAACTGCTTGCCGATCCCGTCGAGCGCAGCATCTCCACAAGTGGCAGGATCTTGTCCTTCAGCACATCAGGCGTCAGCGCGCCGATGTGCTTGTACCGAATCATTCCTTGGGCGTCTATGACGAAGGTTTCGGGCGCACCGTAAACCCCGAAGTCGATGCCCACCCGCCCTTCGGAATCTGACACGGACTGCACATACGGGTTGCCATGGCGTTGCAACCAGGCCAGGGCGGCGTCGCGCTTGTCCTTGTAATTGAGGCCGTACAGTTTCACCTGGCCGGTTTTTGCCAGTTCCACCAGCAAGGGGTGCTCGTGCAGGCAAGCTGCGCACCATGAGGCCCAGACGTTGAGCAGCCAGACTTGTCCCTTGAGGTCCGAACCGGCCAGTTGCCGATCCGCGTCATCCAGAAGTGGCAAGCTGAACTGCGGCGCGGGTTTGTCGATCAGCGGCGACGGTACCTCGCGTGGGTTGAGCGTGAGGCCGAAGCCGAGAAAAAACAGCACCACGCCAAACAGCAGCAGCGGAACGAGGTAACGCCTCATCGCGTGCGGTCCAGCGACACGGCAGATTTCTTGCGCCTGATCTCGTTCACGATGATCGCGGCCGCCCCGAGCATGATGCCCATGTCAGCGACGTTGAAGGCGGGCCAGTGATGCGGCCCCCAATGAAGGTCGATCCAGTCCACCACCGCCCCTCGCACGAGGCGGTCGGTCATGTTGGCCAACGCGCCGCCAAGGATCAGACCAAAGGCAAGCCTTTCCACGGGCGAGGTTGCTTCGCGCCGCATCAACACGACGAGCAGTGCCGAGGCCGCAAGCGCGATCAGGACGAAGAAGGGCCGCTGCCAACCACCAGCGTTGTGCAAAAAGCTGAACGCAGCTCCCCGGTTCATCACGTGCACGATGTTGAGGACCGGAAGCCATACGTGCGATTCTCCGTACTCCACGATCGCAACGACCGTCGACTTGGTCACCATGTCCATCGCAAAGACGCTGCCGGCCAAGGCGAAGCTCTTCCACATCTGGCGTGCCGCGGGCGCTGCAGTTGCAAGACGCGTCATGAACGCGCCTTTCGGGTGCGCTTCGCCAGAGCGATCAAGTGCTCCGTGACGGCGAGAGCTTGTTCGTTTGAGCCGGCAAGTTCACCGTTGGTGAGCCAAAGTCCATCGATCCCCAGGGACGGCGTGCCTCGGAATTTGTACCCCTCAGCAAGTGCGTCGGCTTCCTTCACTTTCTTCGCCACGCCTGGCGAATCGATGACCTGCAGGAATTGCGCTGGATCAACGCCGTGGCGTGCCACGAACGCAGTGATGTCTTCGGGCGAGACCAAGCGCTTCTTCTCTAAATGCATCGCGCTGAAAACCTTCGAATGAAGCCGATCGACCAGGCCCAAGGTTTCGATCGCGTAGTAGAGCTGTTGGTGGCGAACCATCGGTCCGGCGCGAAAGCTAACCGGTACGCGCCTGAACAGGACATCGGTCGGCAGACGCCGTTGCCAAGCATCGAGGGTGGGCTCGAACGCGTAGCAATGCTCGCAGCCGTATGCGAAGAACTCGACGACCTCGATTCGTTTCGGATCCTTCGTCGGTTGGCGTGGAGACACATCGACGTAATGTTGGCCCTCCACGGGCGAGTTGGCCTTTACCGAGAAGGGCGACAAGGTCAAAACGCCGAGGCCGGCCGAGAAGAATATGCGTCGATCCATGAAACTTCGTCCTAGAAAATGAAGTGAACAGGCTTTGGAGTGCGACCTCACTCCGATACGGAGAAGTACGCCGGGTCAAGTCTTGGACTTTGGGCGTGCAGCGAGGAGGCGCATGCCGTTGAACACCACAACCAGGCTGGCCCCCATGTCGGCGAGGATGGCCAACCACAGGCTCGCGTGCCCTGTGGAGGCCAGCACCATGAACACTGCTTTGGTGCCGATCGCAAAGGCGATGTTGGCCTTCAATATCCCCCCGACCCGCCGCGACAGCGCGATGAATTCAGGGAGCTTGCGCAGGTCGTCCTGCATCAATGCCACATCTGCAGTTTCGATCGCCGTGTCGGTGCCCGCTGCGCCCATCGCAAATCCGATGGTCGACTTGGCCAGGGCGGGTGCGTCGTTCACACCGTCGCCCACCATGCCCACCGGACCCGCAGCCGCCAGCTTTTCGATCGCCTCGAGTTTGTCTTGCGGTAGCAGCTCTCCACGAGCGTCGGCGATGCCGACTTGGGCGGCGACAGCTTGGGCCGTCTTGCGGTTGTCACCCGTGAGCATCACGGTCTCGACACCGAGCCGCCTCAGCTCGGCGATCGCCTCTTTGCTGCTTTCGCGCACGGTGTCAGCGACCGCGAGGACGGCGAGCGCCTGCTTGTCGGTCGCGAGTACGACGGCGGTCTTCGCCTGCGATTCGAACTGTTCGAGCAGCGCGCGGACTGACTCCGTCACCACGCCCAACTCGTTGGCCAGGCGCTGGTTGCCGATGTAGTACGTCTGGCCGTCTACATCGCCCTTGACGCCGCGCCCAGCCAAAGCCTCGAAGCGCTGCACGCTCGCGTGTGGCCGGTCGCCGTAACCGCTGACGATGGCCGTGGCCACTGGGTGTTCCGACAAGGCATCGAGGCTTGCGGCGATCCGCAGTGCCTGGGCCTCGGACAGCGACGCCACAGCCACCGTGTCCGTCAGAACCGGGCGTCCATGCGTGATCGTGCCGGTCTTGTCCAGTGCGACCGCACGCAGCAGGCGCCCCTGTTCAAGGTACAGGCCGCCCTTTACCAGGATGCCTCGGCGCGCAGCAGCAGCCAGGCCACTGACAACTGTCACCGGCGTTGAAATCACCAGCGCGCAGGGGCAGGCAATGACCAGCAGCACCAGCGCTTTGTAGGCCCAGTCAAACCACGCACCGCCGAAAAACAGCGGCGGAATCAGCGCCACGGCGACCGCCAGCGCGAAAACGGCCGGGGTGTAAATGCTGGCGAAGCGGTCGACGAAGCGCTGCGTTGGCGCGCGCTGGCCTTGCGCTTCCTGAACGGAGCGTGCGATGCGATCGAGCGTCGTTTCGCCTTTGCGCGAACGCACTTCGAACTCAAGCGTGCCGCGCTCGTTGATCGTGCCGGCGAACACCGTGTCCCCTGGATGCTTTTCGACCGGCATGCTTTCGCCAGTGATGGGGGCCTGGTTGACCGCTGATGCGCCCGAGACGACCACGCCGTCCAGCGCGATGCGCTCGCCGGGTCGCACGCGGACCACACCTCCAAGCGGCACCGTCTCGGCCTTGACCTCTTCCCAGCGGCCGTCAGGCTGCTTGACCAGAGCCGTCTCAGGCGCGAGGTCCATCAACTTGCGGATGGCATTGCGCGCCCGGTCCAGGCTCAGCGCTTCGATCATCTCGGCGATGCCAAAAAGCCAGACCACCACGGCCGCCTCCGGCCATTGGCCGATCAGCGCGGCGCCGATGACGGCAATCGTCATCAGCAAGTTCATGTTCAACGAGAGGGTGCGAAGCGCGATCCAGCCTTTTTTCAGCGTGTCCACGCCACCGAGCGCAATGGCTGCCAGCGAAGCGGCGACCACGGGAAGCGAGTGGTCGCCCCAGCCAGAAAACGCCATCACTTCTGCGCCGATCGCCAATACACCGGCGACCGCCATGCGCACCCATTGCATCTTCGAGATTCCGCTGCCGAACTCGCGCGTCACGGCTGGCGCAGGCTGGCTGCTGTCCTGCAGGACAGCAGCCAGCCCCAAGCGGTCGATGGCCGTCGTGATCGGCGTGATGTCCGCCAATGAGTGACTCACTGTCAATCGGCGGCTCATCAGGTCGAATTGCAAACTGCTCACGCCCTGCATGCCCTCCAAAGCCTTGCGCAGCAGCGCCTCTTCTGTCGGGCAGTCCATCTTTTCGATGAGGTAAGTGGCCTGTCCCTTCGGGCTCGCGCCTGCTTCACGCTCGACCGTTGCCCGCATGCCGATATCGCGCAGTGCATCGAGCACCGGCGCCGGGTCACCCAGCCGGTGTTGCACTTGGAGCCGGCGGTTCATCAGGTCGAAGTCCAGCCTGTCGATCCCGTCCACCTTGCCCAGGCGCTTACGGATCAGTGCTTCCTCCGTCGGGCAATCCATGTTGGTGATCAGGAACTGCGTCGTGTTGCCGGTGGCTGTCGGAAGGAGGCGCGCCGTGCTCGCGCCACATGGGCTGCAGCCTGTGTTTGTGCTGCCGGTGGCAGGGGGAGCGCCAGTCGCTGCGGCCGCTTCTTCACGGGCACCCAGGCGTGCCTGCATGCCGAGTGCAAGCAGCTGCTCCAGGATCGGCTCCGCCGATGGCAGCTTGTGCACAACCGACAACCGACGTGCGCCAAGGTCGAACTCGAGCGACTGCACGCCCGGGAGCGTCTGAAGCTTGGACCGGATGGCCGCCTCCTCGCTCCGACAGTCCATGTTGGAGACCGTGAAAACCTCCGTCTTCGACGCATCCTCGCTGCCGCATTGCGAAGAACAAGTCGCGTCACATGCACCCGCCGCACCTTCGGGCACGGGTTCGAGCGTCGCCTTCATGCCGATCTCAGTCAGAGCCTGCAGCAACGGTTGCGACGTCGCCAGCGTGTGCACAACGGACAGGCGCCGCTGCGGAAGGTCGACCGCCAAGGACTGCACCGCTGCAATGCTGGCCAGCTTCGCCCGGATGGCTGCCTCCTCGTTGCGGCAGTCCATGTTGCGGATGCGAAACACCGCCGTCTTGCCGTTCAAAGTAGCAGTGCCGTTGCCACCGCTCGCCGAGTCAACGTCGTCCAATTTCATCGTGTACCTCATGTGCTGTGCCGCATTGCACACCCTGTAGCGGGTGCAGAGTCAAGCTCTCTCCGAAGCAGCCTGGTTGCCCGCCTCCTTCGCCTCGGCCAGGATCTCCCGGCCGCCGTTGGCGGCGACCGCTGACACGACCAAGCCAAGCACCAGATCCGGCAGGTTCGACCCCCACCACATCACCAGCGCGCCCGTCAGCACGATCGCAAGATTGACGAGGGAATCATTGCTGGTGAAGATCGCCGACGCCTTGAAGTTGACGTCCTCGCCCCGGTGGCGCTTGAGCAGGCGCAGGCAGACAAGGTTTAAAGCCGCGTTGACGGCCGCCATGGCCATCATGGCCGGTCCTACCGGCGGCTCTCCACCGAAGAACCGCCGCAGCACCTCGACAAGCAGCATCAGCGCCAGACCAATCAGCAGCCAGCCGGACAGCCGGGCGGCGCGGACCTTGATCCCCGCCGCGCGGCCCACCGCATAGAGGCTCACCCCATACACCGAGGCGTCGGCGAGGTTGTCGAGCGCTGCGCCGACAAGTGCCGTAGAGGACGCCCATATCCCGACGCCAACACCGGCGACGCACTGCCCCAGATTGATCAACAAGACGAGCAGCAGGATTCGGCGATCGGCCGCCTGGCTGGCGTCGAGATGGCGTCCCTCTTCATCATCGTCGTTGTCGCTCATTGGAAAACCTCTTCCGCCCATGTTGGAAGCACCAATTGGAAAGCCTGTATTACATACAGAGTCAAGCGTCGGGGCCTTTGCGCGGGCTTCACGAGAGGGTGAAACGCTGTTGAGGCAGCCAAGGGACCGATGCGCGCTACCTGGTGGCCAGCGTGTCGCCGGGGGGCCGCAGGGCCGCCTGCGTTCGCCCTGGGTCGGATCGTTTTCGCCGTCTTTTTTCGAAAACGCAAAACAAAAAATCCTGCCTAAGGACGGTCTGCAAAACCTCTCGTCATTCCGACTGGTGTGCGGCGTGACGGCGTAGGACGATACCGGGCATGGATCAGATGACGTTTGGCCTGGACCCGCTGCCCAAGAAGACCCGCAAGGAGGTCTTCCTCGACGAGATGAACCGGGTGGTGCCCTGGGCTGCGCTGGTGGCACTGATCCAGCCACATGCCCGAGGAGCGCATCAGGCGCGGGGTGGGCGCCCTCCGTTCCCCATCGAGACCATGCTGCGCATCCACTGTCTGCAACTGTGGTGGAACCTCAGTGATCCGGCCATGGAGGAGGAGTTGCACGAGCGCCCGCTGTATCGCCGCTTCGTCGGCCTGGACGGTGCGGCCCGCATGCCCGACGAGACCACCATCCTGAGGTTCCGTCACCTGCTGGAGAAGCACGAACTCGCGCCGCAGGTGCTGGCCACCATCAACGCGGGTCTGGCCCAGCACGGCCTGATGCTCAAGACCGGTACGGTGGTGGACGCGACCATCATCGCCGCGCCGAGTTCGACCAAGAACAAGGACGGCGAGCGCGACCCCGAGATGCACCAGACCAGGAAGGGCAAGCAGTGGCACTTCGGCATGAAGGCGCACATCGGGGTGGATGCTGCATCGGGTCTGGTGCACACCGTCATCGGCACGGCAGCCAACGTCAACGACGTGACGCAGGCCGGCGCGCTGCTGCACGGTGAGGAGCAAGCGGCCTTCGGTGATGCTGGCTACCAAGGCGTGCACAAGCGGCCCGAAGCTGCAGGCCCGTCCTGGCACGTCGCCATGCGCCCGGGGCTGCGACGTCGGCTCAACCCGTTCATCGCGCCGGAGTTGATTGCCGAGCAACTTGAGCAGGCCAAGGCCAGCATACGGGCCAAGGTCGAGCACCCCTTCCGTGTCGTCAAGCAGCAGTTCGGCTACGCCAAGGTGCGCTACCGGGGGCTGGCCAAGAACACCGCGCGGCTGACGATGCTTTTCGCACTGAGCAATCTGTGGATGGCGCGGCGGCAAGTCCTTGGAACGCGGGGATGAGTGCGCCTGCGATGCGGCGTAAGGCCGCCCGGAGCCTCGAAATCGAGGGCTGCAAACTGCATGTCGACCTCAATTGGCCGACAGATCCCGCATCACGACATGCCAGCCGTAAGCACGAGTCCGCCACGCCTCGACAGCGGGGTTTTGCAGACCGTCCCTAAGGCGGTGGCGGAGCGCGTCGCGCGCGCTGGGCGTTCCTGCCTTTTGTCCCTGAGGCCTCTGATTCCCGAGTTTCGTGCGCCGCAGGTCGGCGGCAGCGGGTCAAATGAACACTCAGGAGGAATAATCCGATATTAATCCACCTGAGAAACGGCCGATCGCCACCCCATTGACGCATGTATCGTAGTACGTAATACTGCCGATACGTAATACATACGAAATTGGTGGCAGACATGGCACGAGCAGGGGTGACGAAGTTCGACGTCCAACGAGCCAGACTGGCGCTGCTCAAGGCAGGCAAGCACCCGTCGATTGATTCCATCCGAATCGAACTCGGCAACACCGGGTCGAAGGCCACCATCTTTCGCCACCTCAAGGAAATCGAGGCGGATGAAGGTGGGACGGGCGTTCCCCAGGGGACGGTCAGCGACGAGTTGCTGGCTTTCGTGACCAGTCTGGCCGGCCGCTTGGAGTTCGAGTCACAGGAGCGCTTTGACGCTCTCAGGGCAGGCCATGCCGAAGAGGTGCGCGGCCTGAAAGAGCAGCTGGAGAAGGCTCGCGCCGAAGCGCGCTCAGGCCGGACCGAGGCGGAGCGCAGCCAGGTCGAACTGTCGACCGAGCGGACTGCGCGTCAGCGGATTGAGGCTGAGTTGGCCGCGCTGCGTCTGCAGCATGGCCAGGTGAGCGCGCAACTCACCGCCCAGTTGCAGTCAGCCCAGGAGCAGCTCAGCGCGACCAAGGCTCAGGTCAACTCGCTGGAGGAGAAGCACACCCATGCCCGTGAGGCCCTGGAACACTTCCGCAACGCGTCTCGCGAGCAGCGTGACCGGGAAGCCCGTCAGCACGAACAGCAGCTGCAGCACCTGCAGCGCGAGGTGACAAGCTCAGCCGAGGCGTTGACAGCCAAGCAGGCCGAGTTGCGCTCCGCGCTGAAGGAAAGGGCGGACGCCTTGGAACTCCTTTCCGCGGCCCGTGCAGAGCGGCGTCAGGTCGAGGAACAACTTCGAGAGCTTAAACATGCCGCCGAGCGCCTGGCTGTGCAGAACCAGCTCGTCGAGGACATGCGCAGCCAAGCCCAGCAAGCGGCGCAGCAGTACGAAACCCTGCGTGCTCGCTCAGGAGACCTTCAGCAGCGCAATGGGGAACTGGAGCGGCTGTTGGCGAGCTCCAACGCGACGGCGCAGTCCCAGACGGACATGGTCAAGGAGCTGTTGGCGCGAATAGGCCAGCCGGTGTCAGACGAAAAGGCCAAGGCGAAGGATGCGCCGGTTGACTGAGCCGTGGCGGGGCAACGCTTGCTGGCAGGCAGGCAATTGAGCCGCATGAGATTCGACAATTTGTCTACGCCAACAGTGACTTAGGCTCGTTTTGGCGTGAAATTACATGATTCCCGGCTGACCCTCGACACGGCGCGCAGATCGCCGACCAGCCGCCCCTGGCCGTCGGTGATCACCAGACCCCTTCGTCCTGCCTCCCGACATAGCGCGTCCAGCCGCGGATCCGCAAAGCTTGCCGGTGGATCGTAGGCCTGCAGCTGCAACCCGGCGACCGCGAGCAAGCCGTCGGCGCTGGGCTGATCCCGTTGTCCGGAGGGACCACACAGGCCAGCAAGCGCGGTTCGCAACGGTGATGTCCGGGGCTTCATGGTGCAGCAGGTGCAGGGCACCCCATCGTGCGTCTCAGTCCGGCACCGCGCAACTCGAAACCCCGGTCCAACCCCCCGTCCAAACCGCCCGCCGACTTCAGTTCAGCGGCTGCTTCGAACTGCGCCCGAGAAACTCGAGCGGCTCTTCTTCCAGCGCGCGCAGCGCCTCGTCCAGGGCCCGCTGGTCGGTTTCGAAGTGCTCGTCCCACACGTGCGAGGTGTTCTCGGCGTCGACGATCTCCAGAATCCACCGGTGGTCGGAATCGCCGTAGATGTCTACCCGCACCGTGACGCCGTTGCGCGTGACGTGCTGGCTCAGCGGCGACTCGATGAAGTCGGGCTCGTCGTCATCAGCGGCCATGCCGTTCTCCTCAGCGTCTTCGTCCTGCGCGGACCGGATCTTCCTCGACATGACAGTCGACATCGTCTCCAGGCGCTGACCGCGCGAGCGCTTGCAGGACTGCACCGCCTTGTTGATCTGTTCGTCGGCGACGATCGTCATCTGCTGCAGGTTGCGCAGCAGCCCCTTGAGCTCGTGATCCGGGGCTGGCTTCGTGTCGTCGGCGAGGAGTCCGGCGGCGCCTTCGAACATCGCATGCAGCTCGGCGAGGGCCACCACGGCCTCATGCGCTTTCTGCGGCAGCAGCATCTCATCGTCGGTGCCGAACAAGCCGTCAACGAAACCCTTGAGCTCCTGCGCGCGCATGCGGGAAAGTTCAAGCAGGGACTGGCGCGTCGGCAGTACCTCGAAGCGCGGCAGCCGGAACGGCGTGCGCGCGTTCTGGTGTTCAGAGAGGCGGTTCCAAAGGCCGTGCACGATGACCCGCATCACCTCCTCGACCTCGTCGGTAGACGCGAACTCGGGCAATTCGCCGCCCCAGGCCTGCGCGAGCGGCGTCATCGGCGAGACCTCCATCCGGGGGCTGGCGATCGCGCCGAGCAGGAGGGTGCGCAGCGCACGCAGCGGCGTCGGGCAGTGGTAGCGCGCCAGCAGGGCCTGGACGTCCTTGTCGGTCGGTGTGCCGCGGCCAGGAGGGGATTTGGTTGAGCTCATGAACGGGAGAATTGATCAGGGGGTTCTGGTGCTGACGCCTCGTGCCGTCCCAGCGCGGAATCATGTTCACGGCGTCTGCTGTGCCACATGCTTGACGCGAAGGATCTCGACCGTGCGCGAGGTGTCGATCACCCGATAAAAGGCAATGTAGTTTGCATGCAGCACGAGTTCGCGAACGCCGGCCGGCAGCCCCGGCCGGCCTTCATGGCCGAGCAGCGGGTGCTGGGCCAGCGGCTGCACCTTCTCGCGCAGCTTCTTGCCGAATGTGCGCGCACGGGTCGGACTGTCCTGGGCGATGTAGCGAACGATGCTGCGCAGGTCGTCCGACGCCTTGGGCCGCCATGCGATGCGATAGTCGGCCCCCGACATCAGTCCCCGAGCTCCGGCCGCCAGGCCTGCACGATGGCCTTGAACTCGGCCTCGTAGCCCAGGCTGTCGGTGTAGCGGTGCACGCGGCCGATCAGGCCGAACACGATCGTCATGTCGGCCACGATGTCGGTGTCCAGCGCCCACAGCGAAGTCAGATCGAAGGCCCCGCAGCTGCCTGTGTTCCACCAGGCCAGCAAGAAGTCCGCGACACGCCGGCTCTGCCCGGAATCTCGCCTGGCGTGCGCGAGCAGGCGCTCGAGCGCCGCCACTTCCTCGGTGGTGATCGCAGCGGGCGGCGCTTCAGCCGCGGCGGCCAGCATCGCCTGCGCGATGACCTGATCAGGTTGGCGCGGCGTCGTGCTCATGTACCTTTCCTTCGGACGGAGCCGGCACGCTGGAGCTCGATCGCATCGATCTCGGCGTCCATGGCCGCCATGGCCTCGTCGTGCGGGACGCTCGGGCGCGGATCATCGAGCGACTCCAGGATCTCGGCGGCGAGCCAACGGTTGTGGGCCGCGGCCTGGTGGGCGGTCCGCATCGCTTCGGCCTGGCTGGAGCGGCTGCGGCTCATGTCCTTCTCGTCGGGGTTCCAGTCGGTGGCGTCGAGCTGTGCCACGGCGATGCCAACTTCGCGCAGCAGGATCATGGCCGAGGCAGGGTTGCCGAAGCGGCGCGGCTCGGTGCTGCGGGCCTTGGCCAGGACGGCATCCTGGCCGCTGCGGGTGGCGATGCGCAGCATGAAGGCGCCGCCCTGGCCCTTGAGGGTGACGCCGGCCACGCCGCCGGCGGCCGCGGTGGCGCGCAGTTGTTCCAAGGTCATGCTGTTCATAGGATTCACCGCATTAGAGATGGATTCATTGTGCACGGTTGACAGAAGTCGTGCAACGGTCACAGGACCAGGCACCAGACTCGAAGAGCATGCCGGGAGACCTCGCCGGAGGTCGCTGGCCAGGCCAATGCTGCGGGAGCAGCGCTTATCCCGTATGCTTCTGGCGCAATTGTCGCCCAAACCGCTAATGCGCGACGATGTTAGTTATGTCAACTTATCGGCGCGTTTCGCATGCGAACACGCGCCGTCGCGAGGTCGTTGAGGCACCACTTGGAGCGCACTCCCGTGCGGACTGCCCATCCGGTTAACCACGGGATCGCCTTGGCACTCACCTTCGTGTGACACTCCCAGTGTTCAAAATGCTGCGCCGCAGCGGAGGACTGAACTGGGGCCATGACGATGACGACCGCCACCAAGACCGCGACGAAGAGCCGACCGAAGGTGCTGACCAGCAGGAACGCTGCTGGTCTGGCGTCGCTCGGGGTTCAAGCGCCGACCGGCCCTGGTGTGATGCGCCTCAGCGATCCGGCCCTGAAGCCCGACATTGCCAAGCTCAAAGAGAAGCTTCGCAGTGACCCGGCATTCGCCCTCAAGACACTGCAGAGCGCGGGCATCGCAACGGCGACTGGAAAACTCACGAAGCGGTTCAAGGGCTGATAGAGCCGGCCCGGCCGTATGTGGGACCTCTACAAGTTCCAGCCCAGCTTCGTCCTCGGGTTTCACGGCTGCGACAAGTCCGTCGCAGAACGAGTGCTTGCAGGTGCCGGCAAGCCACATCTTCGACGCAGCACAAACCACTACGATTGGCTCGGCAACGGCATCTACTTCTGGGAGTCGAGCCCAAAGCGTGCCATGGAATGGGCCGAGTTCGTGCGGGACAACCCGTCCGTCTCGAGCGGCAAAGTAGAGACGCCCGCCGTGGTGGGCGCGATCATCGACCTCGGTTACTGCGGCACACTGCACGACCGCGCCTTCCTGAGCGAACTTCGCCAGGCCCATGACCTTCTGAGCCAAGCTTCGACGTCTGCCGGGGTTCCGATGCCGACGAACGCCGGGGGACGAGACAAGCCGCGCCGCCAGTTGGACTGCGCGGTGATCGAGTTCATGCACACGATCCGACAGGCAGAAGGGCTGACGCCGTACGACACCATCCGGTCGGTATTCAGCGAGGGCGATAACCTTTACCCCGGGACCTTGTTCACCGAGAAGAGCCACATCCAGTTGGTGGTACGGGACGAGCGCCGTATCCGCGGGTACTTTCGGCCAATCGAGGAGTAGCGCTACTTCCGCTCGGCGCGCGCCACGTGCGCCGCGGCAGCACTTACATCGGGCACGGGACGCATCCGGACGTCTCTTTGATCGGCAAGCGCCTCGATCTGGGCGAGTACCTGTCGCCTCACGGGATGTCGATGATTGCCGACCAAGACCAGTTCGAAGGAACCTGGCCTCTCTTCCGGCAACAGACCAATGAACTTCGGCCGCTGGCTAACGAAACGACGCAGCGCCTGCAGTTCGTAGAGTTTGCCGAAGGCCCGCTCGGCACTGCCTTCGATGCCCCGCTGACTCTCGGTCAGTTGCATGAAAAAGCAGGCAAGGTTCTGTCCGAGGAAGTCGACACGAAGAGGCTGACTGTTGTCGACGATGTTCAGCGGCCGATTGAAGCGCGGCACCAGGTGTTCCGTCCGCGGATTGCCCTTCACGTGCTGCCTGACACGCCTCACGATGTTCGATGCCCGCTGCTGAGCAGGCAACGAGTAAGCCGACATCAGTTGGTGCAGGGCGCTCTGTTCCTGAAGCAGAAAGGACGACGCAGCTTCGACGCTCTGAGCCGTGAAGGCGTCCTCGCGCACGAGTTCGGCAGTCTCGAAAGGTGGCACCCAAGGCCCCGGATCCATCGCCGACCAATGCTCGGCCAGGGACCTGCACATGGCCTGCGCCAAAGTAGCCAGTGCCACCCCCGCACCGCCGAAAGCGTGTTCAGCCTTCTCTGCATCGAGCGCAGTCCGAATGTGTACCGATCCGTCCAAGAGTTGAAGGACGACACCGGCGGTGACCCCCTCGCTCGACACTAGCCCAGGGCTGAACTGAATGAGCGCCCTTCGGCCGCTCACTCGCCCGGGTTCGGCAAGTTCAATTGAGGATGTCCCAGGCGATTGCACAGTAGTGTGTGAGTGATGAGAAGTCGGTTTCGAACGAAGTTCAGCAACTGAGTTCGTTCTCGCTTTGTGTGCCAGCGTCGAACACCGGTCGCCGCGATCGCCTCCTCGAGATTTAGGGCAAGCGTGTTGTGGTTCAGCCAGTGCTGCACCCACTTCAAGTGCTCCGCGCGATCGGCCGGCGGGAACGCGGACTCGATCATCGTGGCCAGCACGTTGGGAAAGGCCTGCTCTTGAAGGGACTTCAGAGACGACGCCTCGGCCGCTTTGCCGCCAAGTGCCTGGGCGTGATCAATCAGCCAGAGGTTCTGAGCCGCAAAGACGATGTTCCCCAGATTCCGATCGGGGTTGGCCATCCACTCGTCGAACGCTGTCGTCGGCAACAGCTGCCTCCAGGTCATCACGAGACGTAGTGCATGCTCGCTGTCTTCGCGCAGGAGTTGGGCACAACTGTCTCCTCCGACCGAGGCACTTCCGAACGCCAAAGTCGCGTTCGCCTCCTGGTCGATCAGCCGCGACGACGGTAGGTCACCTCGCCGAATCTTGACGATCAACGGTTCGGGGACCGGTAGGCCGATGGCGCGGCCGATCACCGCGCACACCAGTTCCGCAACGATGTGCCGGGCGGTTCCGATTCGCAAGTAGAGAGGAACGTCGTCGTCCTGTCCCGATTCGCTGTATCCCGTCCCAACCCAGAGCTCGTCACTGCGTCGCCTGGGGCTCCGGCGCTTGACGCGTATCGCGCCCTTGTTGAGCCGGAGCACACGTACAGGCGCAAGCAACGGTAGCGCACCGATCGGTTCAGGACCCAGGTCCCGATCCAGCAGCGTTATGCGCCGAATGGCCTGTTGGGCCGGGACGATTCTTTTCCGCTGTGATTCGCCAAGCACGTGGAATTCTTGAAGGATGATGCGGCTGCTTGCACTGCGCGAGCAAATCGCGCAGATCTTTTGGGCATTGCTTCGCTGGTCGGAGCGATGCTCGCCAAAGCGACTTTAGCCGAGGCGACAGCACCTACACCTTCTCTTGCCACCGGGAGGCGCCTAGTGGAAGTCACGGCTCGCCGTCGACAGCCCACCGAGTAGCGCCGTCAGATCCTCGACATGCCCCGCGATCAGATTGCGCACGTCGCCGTCACGCTGCCAGGTGCCCTTCACCGCCATCAGCTTTGAACGCAGCAGCGGCCCGCGCAGCTGCGCCTTGAGCTTGGGCCACACGATCACCTGCACGCTGCCGGTCTCATCCTCCAGCGACACGAACATCACACCCTTGGCGGTCTCCGGCTGCTGGCGCACCGTCACGATGCCGCAGGCCCGCGCCAGCCGGCCGTCGGGCAAGTCGTGCAGCTCGGCCGCCGTGCACCACCCCTGCTTGGCCAGCACCGGTCGTAGGATGGCGAGCGGATGCCGGCGCAGCGTGAGGCCCGTAGCCGCGTAGTCCCAGACAACCTCCTCGCCCTCAGGCGCGGCCGGCAGCTCGAGCTCTTCCTCGTCCACCGGCGCCTGCTTGAGCAACTGCGGCGCCGAGCGCTGCCCCGCCGCCTCCCACACCTGTTGCCGGCGATGGCCGGCGAGGCTCCTCAGCGCATCGGCTGCGGCCAGCAGCGTCATCTCGTGCTGCTCGATGTCGGCCCGCTTGGCCAGGTCTTCGGCACCATCGAAGGGCCGCTCACCTCGGGCCTTCAGGAGACGCATCGCGGATTCGGCCTTCAAACCCGCCACCAGGCGCAGCCCGAGCCGTACCGCCGGCGGGTGTGGCAGGCCTTCCAGCGTGCAGTCCCACTCGCTGCTCATCACGTCCACGCGCCGCACCTCGACGCCATGGCGCTTGGCGTCCTGCACAAGCTGGCTTGCCGAGTAGAAGCCCAAGGGCTGGCTGTTGAGCATCGCCGCCAGGAACTCGGCGGGGTGGTGGCACTTGATCCAGCAGCTCGCGTAGACCAGCAGCGCGAAGCTGGCCGCGTGGCTTTCCGGGAAGCCGTACTCCGAGAAGCCCTTGATCTGCTCGAAGATCGCCTCGGCAAACTCGCGCTGGTAGCCGCGAGAGGTCATGCCGTTGACGATCTTGTCGTAGTACTGTGCCAGCCCGCCCTTGCGCTTCCAAGCGGCCATCGCGCGGCGCAGTTGATCCGCCTCGCCCGGCGTGAAGCCCGCGGCCAACATCGAGATCTGCATCACCTGTTCCTGGAACACCGGCACGCCCAAGGTTCGACCGAGCGCCTCCTCGAGCGCCTTGCTCGGGAAGGTCACGGGCTCCTTGCCCTGCCGGCGGTTCAGGTACGGGTGGACCATGCCGCCCTGGATCGGCCCGGGCCGCACGATCGCAACCTCGATCACCAGGTCGTAGAAGCAGCGCGGCCGCAGCCGCGGCAACATGCTCATCTGGGCGCGGCTTTCGATCTGGAACACGCCCACCGTGTCGGCCTGGCAGATCATGTCGTAGGTGGTCTGGTCCTCGGCCGGGATGTCCTGCATCGCGAAGGCGTAGCCCTTGCGCATGCCGATGAAGGCCAGGCTCTTGCGGATCGCGGTGAGCATCCCCAGGGCCAGCACGTCGACCTTGAGCAGGCCCAGCGCGTCGATGTCGTCCTTGTCCCACTGGATCACGGTGCGGTCGGGCATCGACGCGTTCTCGATCGGCACCAGGCGCGACAACGGCCCCTTGGTCAGCACGAAGCCGCCCGGGTGCTGCGACAGGTGCCGCGGCAGGCCCATGATCTGGCCGGTCAGGTCCACGAGCTGCCGGATGGCCAGGTCATCGAGCGAGAGGCCGAGTTCCTCGATCCGCTCGGTCTTGATGCCGGCGCCGTCCCACCAGGTATGGTTCTTGGCCAGTGCCTCGATGGTCTCCTCGGGCAGGCCCAGGGCCTTGCCCACGTCGCGGATCGCCGACTTCGGCCGGTAGGTGATGGCTACGGCGGTGAGCGCCGCGCGGGCGCGGCCGTACTTGCCGTAGAGGTACTGGATGACCTCCTCGCGCCGCTCGTGCTCGAAGTCGACGTCGATGTCCGGCGGCTCGTTGCGCTCCTTGGAGATAAAGCGCTCGAAGAGCACCGACATGCGTGCCGGATCCACCTCGGTGACGCCCAGGCAGTAGCAGACCACCGAGTTGGCCGCCGAGCCACGGCCCTGGCAGAGAATCTGCCGCGACCTCGCAAAGGCGACGATGTCGTAGACGGTCAGGAAGTAGTGCTCGTAGTGCAGGTCGCCGATCAGCTGCAGCTCGTGCTCGATCTGCGCCTCGACCTTTGCGGGGACACCTTCGGGCCAGCGCCGCCCTGCCCCTTCGTAGGTGATACGGCGCAGGTAGCTCGAAGGCGTCTCGCCCGCCGGCACGACTTCATCGGGGTACTGGTACTTCAGCTCGTCGAGCGAGAAGCTGCAGCGCTCGGCGACCTGAAGCGTTTCGGCCAGCAGGTCGGCGGGAAAGGTCTGCGCCAGGCGCAGCCGGGTGCGCAGGTGCCGTTCGGCGTTGACCTGCAGCTCGCGGCCGCATTCGGTCAGCGGCCGGCCGGTGCGGATCGCGGTCATCACGTCGTGCAGCGCCTTGCGCGATCGCACGTGCATGTAGACGTCGCCGACGGCCACCAGCGGGATCGCCGACAGGTCACTCGCCTCACGCAGCTTGTGGAGCCACATCTCGTCGTCGAGCTGCCGCAGCAGTTCCACACCCAGCCAGCAGCGGCCGGTGAAGTGGGTCAGCAGCCAGCGGGCGAGGCCTACCAGTTGCGCGTCGGTCGATCCGCGCACCGGCGAGGCCACGACGACGCAGTCGGCCAGTTCGTCCGAGGCGATGTCGCCCAGGTTCAGGTGGTACGTGCCCTTCTCAGAGGCGCGTCGGAGCTTGGTGATGAACTCGCAGAGGTTGCCGTAGCCGTTCAGGTTGCAGGCCAGCACGCCCAGGCTGAAGGGCCCCGGCGCGTCATCGCACGAGGGCTCCGGCACGGCCACGCTGAACTGACTGCCGATGAGCAGCTTGAGGCCGATCTTCTTGGCCGCCACGTGGGCGCGCACCACGCCGGCGACCGAGCACTCGTCGGTGAGCGCGAGCGCGCAGTAGCCCTGCTTGTGCGCACGCTCGACGAGTTCCTCGGGCTGGCTCGCCCCCACCAGGAAGCTGAAGGTGCTGACGCAGCGCAGTTCGGCGTAGTCGGGCAGCCCGGCGGCCGGCACCGAGGAAGCGGACCTCGACACGGGCGTGCCCGCGCCCTGCCCCTGGCGTCCATCGCTGGCCGTCATGCAAACACCCCGTGCAGGTACCAAGCAGTCTCTTCGCTCGCCAGCCGCTCCTGGTAGATCCACAGCACGCCAGCGTGCTCGCTCAGCGCCACCCAGTAGTCGCGCTGGACATGCCCGGTCGTCGCATCGCAGCCCTCGCCCAGCCGATGCCACCAGCCGCCTTCGACGCGGTGCGGTCCGGTCAGCAGATGCAGCACGCCCTGGTACAGCGGGCGGTGGCCGCGCGTTGCGAGCTTGAGCGGCGTCGGCAGCACCCAGGTCGGCTGGGGCATGTTTAGCGGCTCTGCGGCCTTGCGGGGGCGCGGCATCGGCACCGGCTGCCACATCTGCATCCACTCGAGCCGGTGGTCCTCGGTGAGGACCGGGCGAAGCACCCGGTCCGGACCCAGCCGGGCCGCGATGCGTTCGAGCACCAGTTGCAGGGACTCGCCCTGCTGCGCCTCGTCGGGCAGCAACGACGCGCTCTTCTCGTCCAGCGAAACGACTTCGGTCGCGTTCAGCCAGAGTTCGCCGACCGGCGCCTTGAGCTCGGTCTTGGCCAGGTGCTCGGCGAGCAGCCGGCAGAGGTGTTCGAGGTTGCGGCTGGGCTCGGCGGTGCGGATCGTGATCTCACCCCCCTGCCCTGCCTCTTTCGAGCGCATCACATCGTGCGCCCACTTCAGAGTGAAGGCGGTGGTCCCGCTGTGACGCGCCGCCAGCCAGCCGCACATCTGCAGCAGCAACCGGCGGGCGCCGAAGAGCAACGCTGGCGCCATCTCAACGCGTGACATGAGCTCCAGGCGCGCGTCGAAGGTCTCTGGCAGGTCGACCCACACATGGGCCTCGGGCTGCAGGCCGTAGGCGCGGTCCAGGGCGCCCAGCAGCAGCTTGTCGAAGCGCCGGCTCACACCCCCGCGGGGGAGCCGGCGCACATCCCCCAAGGTGCGGCACCCCAGCCGGGAAAGGATCCCCTCGTGGGGGGCCACCGCCGTGAGGGCCCTCATCGGGAGGGCGTCGAGCAGTTCCTCAAGCGGACGCTTGAAGCCGTTCTCGATGCCGGCGCGCGCCAGCAGGTGGGCGGCCAGGCTGTTGGTCGCCCAGGCGAGCGCACTCACCCCTTGGTCGGCCCCCTCCTGGAGGATGCGGTCGCGCAACGCGCACTTGCCCCCGAACAGGCGTGCGCTGGCCTCCAGCTCGAGGAGGACGGCTTCTTCGGAGGTGGCAACCCGGGGTGTGAACTGCAAGGCCCACGTTGCGACTCCGTGAAGTGCCTCATCGGACGGTGGCGCGCCGTCGGGCCCGGGCGGAAGGAGTAGCGCCGCCCAGAGCATGGACTGCTGCCTCGTGAACCTCAGGGCGCGCCGCGCCCTCCGAAAGAGTCGGACGCGCCGGCGCGTAGTGAGTCCCGTCGCGTGGAGCGCCCTCGCGCGTCGCGATGAGTCGGCTGGGCATCTGCAGGCGCGGCGTCAAAACCGCTTCAAGCCCCCCGGGTACCGATCGCAACCGGACCACGCCCTCATGGGTGGGCCCACGGCGCTTGAGCACATGCACCTGGATCTCCCAGTCCAGCGCAAAGGTGGCCATCACCCGCAGGCTCGCGGCCGAGGCTTCGTGCTGGGCCGCGGCCGGGCGGAACAGGAACACCGGACCCTCGCAGGCCTGCGCGCACACCTGCAGGCGCCGGATCTGCTCGGGGCGCGCCTGCGGCAGCCAGGCGACGAGCGCGCCACAGGCGCCGGACTTCACCAACTGCTCGGTGCACCACAGGCGCTCGGCCGGCGTATCTGCACGGACCCACACGAGGTGCTTTTCGTCGATGCCGCTGTGTCGCAGTCCAGGCAGGTGCGGTGTCTTGGGTGGCCCGACGACCACCACATTGCGCCCGGCCGCGACGATGGCGCGCAGCGCCGGACCGATCACGCGCCACTCGAGAACGGACGGCTGTGGGCTGAGCACCTCGGCGATCGACTGGCACGGCCAACCGCCGCCGGGCAGTTCGGCGTCGAGCGCCGCGAAGCCGCTGGAGACGACCTCGCCGGCCTGCGCACCCAGGTCGCAGCCGCGCCAGATGGCCTGCTCGATCTCAGGCGGCAGCTCTCCCGGCTGGGAGCGCCGCGCACGCGATCTCGATGGATGAACAAGGGCCTGGGTCGGCAACCCATCGTCGTCGCCGGCCCACGACAGGACAGCGGACATCGAAAAGCCTGGTACTGTATGGGCATATGGGGTATCAGCTTAGCTCCACTAAGTGCGATAAGCTGGATATCCATCCAGTAATCTACAGCGTTCTGTTCGCCTTGGCTACGGGCCTGACGACCTGCTCGTAAGTGACGGGTTCGGTCGCCACGGCCTGCTGCAGCAGCCGGTAGAACAGCATCCCGCGGGACGCCGACGTGCGGCGGTTGAAGCGGAACACGAACTCGTCCAGGTAGGCATCCAGGTGCGCCGGCTGGACCGAGCCGTGGTGCGTGCCGAGGATCCATCGCTTGATGAGGGCAGCTACCCGATGCACGCCTGCCATCGATACATGAGCCGGCGTCTGCGAGCCGAGCATCACGATGCGCTGGTGCTCGTAGCCCAGCTCCTTGAGTTCGAGGTAGGCCGCCGAGCCGTCGGTGCGTACTTGGGTGCCGGCCGCGACGTTGTCCTGCACGAAGGGCACCACCTGCTTGGCCGAGTCGTTGTCGATGCGCCGCAGCCGGATGCGGCCGAACCCCTTGGGCTGCAGCAACTCCACCGCCAGCACGATCAGTACCTGGTGCGTCTTGCTCTTGCGCATCTTGCGCTCGTCCCTGGACACGGGCGCATCGCGATCGCTGATGGACAGGTAGGTCTCGTCGACCTCGACGATGCCTTTGAGCCGCTCCCGGTCCGGGCGGACCATCGCGCGTCGGAAGCGGTGCAGCATCGTCCAGGCGGTCTCGTAGCCTCCCAGACCAAGCACGCGCTGCAGCCCCAGCGCGCTGACGCCGTGCTTCTGGTTGGTCAGGTACCAGGCGCCTGCCAGCCACCCCCGAAGCGGCGTGCGGGTCTTGTCGAAGATGGTGCCTGCAGTGACCGAGCTCTGGTGTGAGCAGCTGCGGCACATCAGCCGCGATCGGCTGGATCGATACGGCTCACTGGCCACGCCGCAACTTGGACAGACAAAGCCGCCGGGCCAGCGCAGTCGCTCCAGGTACGCCAAGCACGACTCCTCGGAGCCGAACCAGTCGAGGAATTCGTTCCAGTTGCGCGGGTAGTCCTTGCCGGCTTCGGGCGGAGGTGTATGCTGGATGGACATCCAGTTCCTGAAGGGTGACTGGAGCTAAAAGGATACCCCTTATGGGCATCCAGTATTGCACCAGTCCGGCGGAATTGCCAAGGGGTCGATGAATTCGGGGCTGGCCAGCCTGGTCGCCGCGTGACGAAGTGCCCTTCCGTACACTGGTCCGGGCAGCCTCGAAGGAGAGAGTCCGTGTGCTACAGCGCCCAGGTCCAGGCGGACTACAAGAAGTACGTGGTGATGTTCGGCGCCACGATGAGCATTCGCGACTTCTACGAGATCTTCTATCGCCGGGGGCTGGACCCGAAGATCAAGATCCCGAAGGCCGTCGAGGCGAGCTTCGGGGATCCCCAGAGCGACGATGAACGCGCCATCAAGGCACTGATCGACGACCTCAACGACAAGCAGGCCACGAAGTTCGAGGAAGAACTCTTCAAGCAGCGCAAGCGCCTGGCCGACGCCGAGCGCATCCTGCAGACCAAGCCGACAAAGAAGGCGCAGGACGATCAGCGCATCGCCACCGACAAGGTCAAGCAGTTGATGGGCCGGCACGCCGACCTGAAGCGCACGGAGCTGCGCGATCGGGACAGCCGGATCTTTCCGGGCTGGTATGTGCCGGTGATGGTCTGGGAGGACGGCAAGCGCGTGATCAAGCCCATGCGCTACGGCTGCAGGCCGGCGGGCAAGCCCACCTTCTACGACGTCAAGTACCCGGGCACCTACAACGCCCGCCGCGACAACCTCCAGGGGTTCTGGAAGAACGAGTTCGGCCACACGCACGGGCTCATCGTGGTCAACGCGTTCTACGAGAACGTGAACCGGCACAAGGCCGAGGGACGCGAGCTGGCGGCTGGCGAGGAAGTAGAGAACCTGGTGCTCGAATTCCGGCCGCGGCCGACGCAGGACATGCTGATCGCATGCTTGTGGTCGAAGTGGACGGGGACAGGAGAGGCTGACCTCCTGTCATTCGCGGCCATCACCGACGAACCACCAGATGAAGTCGCCGCAGCGGGCCACGATCGCTGCATCGTCCCGATCAGGCCAGGCTACATCGACGAGTGGCTGAATCCCTTGGGCCGCCATGCGCAAGAACTGCTCGACATCCTGGAGGATCGTGAGCGGCCGTACTACGAGCATCGAATGGCAGCGTAGGTTCGGCTACACGCCCGGCGTACTCACCGTGATCTGGACTCACCAAACGCCATCGATCGATGGCGCACGAAGAACCAGCTTCCTGGTCCCTGCGTGGCTGTCTCCCATCGCCAACTCCTTGAGGGGCTTTGGTGGCCGCCGAAACCAGGCTTGGCAGACGTTCAAGAGATCGCTGAATTGAATGTTCTGGCTGTCAATCAATGATTCCGTGAGGGACCGATCGTGGCCCACATAGAAATCGCCAAGATGCTGAATCTCACTAAGGCTTCCCTTCCGGTCTGACAGGCGCTTCTGCAACATGCGGCGCGGCACCTTCCAATCCCGGCCATCCTCGCGCATGGCGACGCCCATGATGGGGGACATGAAGTCGATCAGCCACCCTTCACACTCAACCCATGCGTGGAACGCTTCCGTGTCGTTCACGAAGACGCCGCCTTCATCGCGTCCGTACACCACGACGTTCGCCTTCTGCTCGTCGACCATCAGCGCCATGCAGCCGGCACTGATCGTTGCGGGCAACGAATACTGGTCCCGCAATATCAATGCTCCCACTGAAGCAAAGAAGATGCAGGCCCGGTGCGTGATGGCAATCTCGGAGGCTTCGAGCACGCTATACGTGATCTGATAAATGCGTTGGTAGTCGGGCAGGGGTAGCAAGGGAGATCGAGGCATGCGCAATCGTAGTGCCAACGCGTCGTCGCCTCACTCCCAAACCCAGAGCCGGCGGCGAGCTCGGCACACGAGCGTCGGACTATCGCTGGTGCTGCCGATCAGCACTGGGTTTACTCGCCTGCAGCGCGACATCGAGCTGAAGACTGCCGACTTCAGCGAACGGACGCTTGCGATCACCAAGTTGGAAGCTCGCCTGAGCAGACGAACCACGATGAATTCGAAAGGTCCAACGGCTTCCGCATACGCACTCCGCCCTAAAGCCCTCGGCTGAAACCAGGAACGAGCTTGGCGGCACGAGATCGCCGCACACCCTGCAGGTAGACAGCAACTGGGCGTCGTCCAGTGCATCGGTCAGCGCCTGACGCGTCGACGCGTTGGCATGAGAGTCATCAACGGCACCATCGACCCGATGGCGGTCACCTTGACTAGGGCCGCGCAGTACGATCAGCCCGCGACCTCGGGCCTGCACTGAGTCTCCCAATAGCAACATGACGCGATCACGCAAATCAGTGGGAAGTGCAGGAGTCTGGAACGGGTACCGCGCTAGTACCGTCGCCATCAGCCATTGCTCAATCGCTTGGCGCGTTCGCTCGACGCCGTAGAACTCCAACGGGTTCAGTACACCATGCATACCGGGCTGATCGCTCGCCATGAGGTCAGGCCCACAGCCGCTGCCGTGGCAGAAGACCAACCGCCTTTCTCTCTGAGTAGACCAGTCACTGAAACCTCGCCAACCGGGGACAAAATGCAGCGGCGTCGCACAGCCCTCAAGCGAGAGCGCCCACTGATCCGGCTCCCAAAGTAAGGTGAGCGACTTTGCGCCAACCCTGTATTGGCCCGGCAGGCTGCCCGCCGCCACGAGCTGGCACGCCGCAAGGGCATGACGAATCAGCAAACCAACATACTGCGCGAATCGCTCGCCCTGATGCTTTTCCGCTGCATACCTCTCCGTCGGGGTCGGGGCCTGACCTTGCGCGGAGGCATGTGCCATGAGCCAAAGTGGCCGAAGGCAACTGTAGTGGGTGTCATGCTGGAGCACATTGGTGCTCCGCAACGCCAATGTGTTGAGTTCCATGCAATCCTGACCCGGCATTTCCATCCAATATTGACCCACCCTCTTTGCGAGCCTGGCGGCTCACGGTGTGGATAAGTTCTTGGTCTTCTCCTTCTTTCTAGGTTGGTCTGCCTGAACCGGTTGAGCCGAGCTGTGCT
>JBASTF010000877.1:0-1580 GCA_049274755.1 Rubrivivax sp.
CCCCGGCACCCGCCGCGCACCCGGCACCGCAACCGGCGCGCAGCGCCGACCCCGCACGCAGCGAGCCAGCAGCGTTTTCGGCGCACCGCCACTACCTGCGCAACCTCTGACGCACCATGGCGCTGAGTGCCACCACCGAAGCCATCGGCGCCGTCAGCGAGCTGCTGTCCACACGCCTGTCGTCGCGGCTGTCCAACCTGCCGGTGCTGGTGGGGCGGCCGGTCGATGCCGAGAACGTGCAGGGCTCGCGCTGCCTGAACCTGTTCCTGTACCGCGTCGGCTTCGACGGCCACATGCGCAACAGCCCGCTGGACAGCGGCCAGCAACCGCCGCTGTGGCTGGTGCTGCACTACCTGCTCACGGCCTTCGACATCGAACACGACAGCGAAAGCAGCGACGCGCACCGCCTGCTCGGTCAGGGCCTGGTGGCCTTGCAGGAACTGAACTTCCTGCGCCCCGCGGTGACGATGCAGGCCCTGACCGGCAACCCCGAGCCGCTGAAGATCAGCTTCGACGACGCCGACCCCGAACTGCTGGGCAAGCTCTTCAACGGCAGCGATGAGAAGTTCCGTTTGTCGGCCGCCTTCCAGGTGCGGCCGGTGATGCTGGCCACCGACGCGCCGCCCTCGTACGCGCCGCTGGTGCAACGTGTCGGCCCGGCGTCGGCACCGGGTGTGATGGTGCTGCCGTCGATGGGCGCGCGGCTCACAGGCATCGAACCGGCGCGCTTCCAGGCCGGCGAGCCAGTGACGCTGCGGGGTGTCGATCTCGCGGGCTACGACCGCGTGCGCCTCGGCGGCAACGACATCGTGCCGCTGGCAGCCCAGCCCGAAGACCGCGGCGACGTGCTGCGCTTCCAGCTGCCGGCGAACACGCCGATCGCGGCTGCGGGCTATGCGGTCGCCGTCAGCCGCACGCTGGCCAGCGGCCACACGATGACCAGCACACCGGTGCTCGGTGAACTGATGCCGGTGCTGACGAATGTCACGCTGAACGGTGCGCTGACGCCGGTGGGCGGCGGCCCGACGCCACAGCTGGCCGGCAGCTTCAGCGTCACCGGTGCGCAGTTCGGCGGCCCCGACGAATCCATCTTCGCAGCGCTGGCGCTGGACGGCATCGCCCGCATCCAACTGCAGCCCTCGGCACCCGCCGCGGCCACCAGCCTGCAGTTCACGGTGCCGGCGGCCCAGGCCCTGCCGCCCGGCAACTACCAGCTGCTGCTGCGTGTGAACGGCCAGCAGGCGCTCAACGCACCGACCCTGGTGTGGACATGAACGCCGTGCGCGAACCCGGCGTCGTCGCCAGCTTCAACCCGGCACTGGCCCCGGCCGATGTGCATGCGGCCTCGTGGCTGGCCGAAGTGACGCTGCGCCTGCGGCGCGAACTGGCCTGGCTGTGGCACCTGGGCCCGCAGCGGCCCGACGGCGCGCTGGCCGACAGCGTGGACCGGCTGCGCCACCACGACGCAAGGGCCCAGTTCATGGCCGGTGACGTGACGGCACGTTATCTCGGCGAGCAGGTCGCGCGCGTGCGGGAACTGCGCACGACGCTGGGCGCCACGCACAACGGCGGCGGCTGGC
>JBASTF010000878.1:0-6524 GCA_049274755.1 Rubrivivax sp.
GGCCGCGGCGTTCGCAGATGCGCTGCAGTTCGGCCAGCACGTCGGCCGCCAGCGCGTCACGCACCGGGTTCGTCGTTGCACGCAGGTCCAGGCTGAACTGGCAGCGGCCAGGCACGACGTTGATCGAGCCCGCCGGCACCTGCAGCAGGCCCACGGTGCCAACGGCATCAGGCACGGCCGCGGCACGCTGTTCGACGTAGAGGATGAGCTCGGCCACCGCGGCCGCCGCGTCGCGCCGCCGGCCCATCGGCGTGGTGCCGGCATGGCTGGCCATGCCGACGACCTCGCCGACATAGCGCACGCCGCCGTTGATCGACGTGACCACGCCCAGCGGCAGGTCGATCTCGTTGAGCACCGGCCCCTGTTCGATGTGCACCTCGACAAAACCGAGGTAACGCGCGGCGTCGCGCTGCAGCTTGCTGATGTCGGCGATGCACAGGCCGGCGGTCTGCATGGCCTGGCGCATCGTCACGCCGTCGGCGTCCTGCTGTTCCAGCCAGGCGGGGTTGAAGTGGCCGGTGAGCGCGCCCGACCCCAGGAAGGTGGCCTTGTAGCGCTGGCCTTCTTCCTCGGCAAAACCCACGACCTCGATGCCAAACGGCAGCCGCCGACCTGCGGCCTTCAGCGCCTTCACGCAGGCCATGGGCACGAAGATGCCCAGCCGCCCGTCGTACTTGCCGCCGTTGCGCACCGTGTCGTAGTGGCTGCCGGTCAGCAGCCGCTTCGCGGCCGGATCGCTGCCGTGGTAGACGCCGACGACGTTGCCGACGGCGTCGATCTGCACATCGTCGAAGCCGCAGTCCTCACGCATCCAGTGCGAGAGGCGCTGCGCGCAGGCGCGGTGTGCATCGGTGAGGTAGGTCACCGTCAGCTGGCCCTGCTCGGCGAAACCGGGGTCGCTGTGCTGGGCCAGCTTCTCGGCCCAGTCCCAGACCAGGTTGCCCTGCTCGGGCACGGCGCCGAACTTGTCGTTCAGGCGGATCTCGGCGATGCGGTGGATGTTGCGCAGGCATTCCGCGAGTTCGAAGTCCGGGTGGCCGGCCAGGCGGCGTTCGAAGGTCGTGATGATGTCGGCGCGCGGCAGGCCCTGCCCGCGTGGGCCACGCACGGCCAGGATGAAGGGCCAGCCGAACCGGGTGTTGTAGTCGGCGTTCAGCTGCTGGATCTTCTGGAACTCGGCCGGTGTGCAGTCGGTGAGCCCGGCACGGCCTTGTTCGTTCGTGCTCTCGGCCGTCAGCGTCTGGCTGACCATGGCCTTGCCCGCCAGTTCCGGGTGTGCGCGCACCAGCGTGATCTGGCGCTCGCGGCCGGCGTCGCGCACGGTCTGCACCAGCGCGAGCTTCAGGCCGGCCAGCGACGCAAACGGGCGCCGTTCCCAGGTGGCCTCGGCGATCCACGGCGAATGTTCGTAGCTGCCGTCCAGCAGGGCCGTGAACTCGGCCTGGCTGGCGGTGTTGAGGTGTTCGAGCGTCAGCATGCGGCTCACTCCCAGACAAAGGCCGTGGCGGCATCGAAAGGATGGGTGGCCTTCCAGTGCCGGGCGATATCGATGCGGCGCGCCACCCAGACACGGTCGTGGCGCTGCACATGGTCGAGGAAACGCTGGAACGCACGCATGCGGCCGGGGCGGCCGAGCAAACGGCAATGCATGCCGATGCTCATCATCGCCGGGCGTTCCTCGCCTTCCGCGTAGTGCAGGTCGAAGGCGTCCTTCAGGTACTCGAAGAACTCGTCGCCATGGCTGTAGCCCTGGGGCAGCGCAAACCGCATGTCGTTGCAGTCCAGCGTGTAGGGCACCACCAGGTGCGGCGCGAGTGCGCCGTCGCTCTTTTTCACCTGCAGCCAGAACGGCAGGTCGTCGCCGTAATAGTCGCTGTCGTATTCCAGCCCGCCGTGTTCGACGACCAGGCGGCGTGTGTTCGGGCTGTCGCGGCCGGTGTACCAGCCCAGCGGCTTCTCGCCGGTGAGACGCTCGATGATCTGCATGCCGCGCTGCAGATGTTCGCGCTCGACCGCCTCGTCGGTGTTCTGGTAGTGGATCCAGCGCCAGCCGTGGCAGGCGATTTCGTGGCCCAGTTCGACGAAGGCCTGTGTCACCTCGGGGCAGCGTTCCAGCGCCATGCCGACACCGAACACCGTCAGCGGCAGGCCACGCCTTTCGAACTCCCGCAGCAGGCGCCAGACACCCACCCGCGCGCCATATTCGTAGATGCCTTCCATGCTCAGGTGCCGCGCCGGGTAGGCCGCGGGGTTGAACATCTCGGACAGGAACTGCTCGCTGCCGGCGTCGCCGTGCAGCACGCTGTTCTCGCCGCCTTCTTCGTAGTTCAGCACGAACTGCAAAGCCACACGCGCCTGGCCGGGCCACTGCGCATGCGGCGGGTGGCGGCCGTGGCCTTTCAGGTCCCTGGGGTAACTCATGGCATCAAGGCGCTGGCGAGGTCGCCGGCGCGGGGTTGGCGTTGCAGGTTGCGTTCGACATTGCCCAGGTGGGCGTCCATCAGCCTGGTCGCGGCACGGGCGTCGCGGCGTTCGATGGCGTCGACGATGGCGACATGTTCCTCGGCGGAGTGCTCCGCCGAATGCGATGACTGGTACATCAGCGCGATCAGCGAGCTGCGGCTCAGCAGGTCGGCCAGCACCTCGGCCAGCACCTCGTTGCCCAGCAGCCGCGCCAGCACGACGTGGAAGTCGGCCAGCAGCCGCGTGCGGCCGGCGACGTCGGTGCGCGCCACGGCACCGGCTTCGTCCTTCAGATGGGCCCGCAGTTCGGCGATCTGGGCGTCGGTGACCACGGCGCACAGCTGCTTCACCAGCGCGGCTTCGATCATCTTGCGCGCCTCGAACACCTGGCGCGCCTCTTCGAGGCTGGGCTGGGCCACATGCGCACCACGGGCGGGCGACAGCGTCACCAGGCGGTCGCGGCTGAGCTGGTTCAGCGCCTGGCGCACCAGCGTGCGGCTGACCTGGAAGATGTCGGCGATCTGCTGCTCGGCAAGCTTGGTGCCCGGCATCAGCCGGCGTTCGACGATGGCGGTGGTGATGCTGTCGACGATGCGCTGCGTGCTGGTGCCGCCGGTGGCGGCCACGCGCACGGCGCTTGCTTGCGGCGTGATCACCTTCAGCGGGGCGCGACTGCGGGCCATCGGGCGGTCTGCGGGTTGACGAGCATTTGACGTGTTCTCTGAAGTGTATACACTTTTGTCCACACCGCAAGCCCACCCGACACCATGGGACACCTGAGCACCCACGTTCTCGACACCGCCAACGGCTGCCCCGCCGCCGGCATGCAGGTCACGCTGCAGCGCGACACCGGCAACGGCTACACGACGCTGAAGGCGGTGACGCTGAATGCCGACGGCCGCGCCGATGGCCCGCTGCTGGCCGCGCACGAGATGGTGGCGGGCCGCCATCGCCTGCTGTTCGAGGTGGCGCCCTACTTCCGTGCGCGTGGTGCGGCGCTGAGCGAACCGCCCTTCATCGACACCGTGCAGCTCGACTTCGGCATTGCCGACGCGGCCGGCCACTACCATGTGCCGCTGCTCGTCAGCCCCTGGAGCTACAGCACCTACCGCGGCTCCTGAAGCAGCGGGTGAAGCGCTTGCGGGCACAGGCTTTGCATAACGGCAAGACACCGAATCCCGGAGGTTTGCCCATGTTCCGCCGTTCCCTGCTGGCCGCTGCCGTTCTGGCCGCCGGCACCGTTCCCGCCCTCGCTGCCTGGCCCGACAAGCCGGTACGCATCGTCGTCACCTTCGCAGCCGGCGGTGCCAGCGACATCGTCGCGCGCACGATTTCCGAGCCGCTGGCCAAGGCCCTGGGCCAGCCGGTGGTGGTGGACAACAAACCCGGCGCAGGCGGCACCCTGGGTGGTGCCGAGGTCGTGCGCGCCGCGCCCGACGGCTACACGCTGATGCTGAGCAACAGCACGCCGCTGTCGATCGGCCCGTTCACGATTCCCAAGCAGCCCTACGACCCGGCCAGGCAGTTCACGCATGTCGCGATGCTGGGCATCGCGCCGGTGGTCTTCATGGCCAACCCCAAGACCGGCCCGATGACGCTGCGCGAACTGCCCAAGGTGCTGGCCGGCGGCACCTTCGGCAGCGGCGGGCCGGGCTCCATCGGCCACATCGTCGGCGAGATGGCCAAACACGAGATGAAGTTCCAGATGACGCACGTGCCCTACCGTGGCGGCGCACCGATGGCGACCGACCTGATCGCCGGCACGATTCCGATGGGCATCGACGTCATCACCGCCTTTGCGCCGATGATGAAGGCGGGCCAGATCAAGGGCCTGGCCGTGACCTCGCGCACCCGTTCGCCGCTGGCGCCCGACGTGCCCACCGTCGTCGAACTGGGCCTGCCGCAGCTGGTGGCGGAGAATTACTTCGGCGTCAGCGGCCCGGCCGGCCTGCCGAAGGACGTGGTCGACAAGCTGGGCAAGGCCCTGGCCGAGATCACGGCCGACCCGGCCATCGTCAAGCGTTTCGAGGAGCTCGGCGTGACGCCGGTGAAGATGACAAGTGGCGAATTCGGCAGCTTCGTCGTGAAGCAGGTCGGCGACTGGGCGCCGGCGATCAAGGCCGCCGACATCAAGAACAACTGAACCTCTGCGTCGCCGTGGGCGGGCAGCACCCGCTGCCCAGGAGCGCGACACCTGAACCGGAGCTCAGAGCGCCCGCTGTGGTGAGCCCAGGATGGAAAGGACCGCATGGACGTGTACCTTCTCGACTGGGCCAGCCTGTTGCTGCGCTGGGCCCATGTCATCACGGCGATCGCCTGGATCGGCTCGTCGTTCTACTTTGTTTTCCTCGACAGCAGCCTGACGCCGCCGGTCGACCCCGAGCTGCAGAAGAAGGGTGTCGACGGCGAGCTCTGGGCCGTGCACGGCGGCGGCTTCTACCACCCGCAGAAGTACATGGTGGCGCCGAAGGCGCTGCCCGAGAACCTGCACTGGTTCTACTGGGAAAGCTACAGCACCTGGCTCACCGGCTTCGGCCTGTTCACGGTGCTGTACCTGTTCAACGCCGGCAGCTTCCTCGTCGACAAGAGCGTGTTCGACTGGTCGCCCGGTGTCGCCATCGCCGCGGCGCTGGGTTTCCTGCTGGCCTTCTGGTTCGTTTACGACACCATCTGCCGTGCCTTCGGCCGGCGTGCCAACGGCGACCTCATCGTCGGCATCGGCGTCACGCTGTTTGTCGTCGCGGCTTCGTGGCTGGCCTGCCAGCTGTTTGCCGGCCGCGCCGCCTTCCTGCTGGTGGGCGCGATGATCGCCACGGCGATGAGCGCCAACGTCTTCGTCTGGATCATCCCGGGCCAGCGCACGGTGATCCGGCAGATGAAGGCCGGTGAAGCGGTGGACCCCGTGCACGGCCAGCGCGCCAAGCAGCGCAGCGTGCACAACACCTACTTCACGCTGCCGGTGCTGATTGCGATGCTGTCCAACCACTACGGCTGGCTGTACCAGGGGCGCTGGAACTGGGCCGTGCTGGTGGCGATGATGCTGGCTGGCGCCTTGATCCGCTATGCCTTCGTCGCCCGCCACAAGGCCAAGGTGCTGGGCAAGCCCGCGCCCTGGGGCTACGCGGTGGCCGGCACGCTGCTGATCCTGGCCCTGGTGCTGGCGCTGAAGCCGGCACCGCAGCCGGCCACGCCAGCAGCCGCGGCGCCAGCCGCGCCACCGACGCTGGCCGAGGTCAACACCGTCGTGCAGCAGCGCTGTGTGCTGTGCCACAACGCTGCCGTGCAGCAGAAAAACGTGGCGCTGCACACGCCGGCGCTGGTCCAGCAGCACGCGCAGGCGGTGTACCAGCAGTCGGCGGTGCTGAAGCTGATGCCGCTGAACAACGCGACGCAGATCACCGACGCCGAGCGCACGCTGATCAAGCGCTGGTTCGAGGCCGGCGCGCCGGCCCGCTGAACACAAAAACACCGACAGGAGACAAGACCATGAACCACACCGATGTCCACCCGGTGGACCAACGCCTGCCCGCGCCGCGCCTGCTGGCGCTGGGCCTGCAACATGTGCTGGTGATGTACGCCGGCGCGATTGCCGTGCCGCTGATCGTCGGCCGCGCGCTGAAGCTCAGCCCCGAGCAGGTGGCGCTGCTGATCAGCGCCGACCTCTTCTGCTGCGGCATCGTCACGCTGGTGCAAAGCCTGGGCGTGACACGCTGGTTCGGCGTCCGGTTGCCGGTGATGATGGGCGTGACCTTCGCCGCCGTCGGGCCGATGGTGGCCTTCGCGAACGCCATGCCGGGTGTCGACGGCGCACGGGCGATCTTCGGCGCCATCATCGGCGCCGGCATCGTGGCGATGCTGATCGCGCCGCTGGTCAGCCGGCTGCTGCGCTTCTTCCCGCCGGTGGTCACCGGCACCATCATCGCCATCATCGGCATCAGCCTGATGCGTGTGGGGGTCGGCTGGGCCATGGGCGGCCCGGCACCGCTGGCGCAGAGCGTGGACGTGCCCAGGCTCGTGGCCATGGTCGACAGCGCGAAGGCGGCGGCCGCCGCCGCCAGCGC
>JBASTF010000879.1:0-2660 GCA_049274755.1 Rubrivivax sp.
GCACCCGACATCGCGCTGCAGACCGCACCGGCCGATGGCTGGGCCGCGATGGCCGGCGGCACACGCGGCGGCAGCAACGCCAGCAGCGACCGCATCTACACGGTGAGCAACCGCGCGCAGCTGCTTGCGGCACTGGCCGATGGCGGTGTGGTGCCGAAGATCATCAAGGTCGTCGGCCGCATCGACATGAGCGACGGGCTTGCCTTCGCCAGCGGCGGCGACCAGGCGGCACGTTCGGCCGTCGACATCCCGAGCAACACCACCCTGGTCGGCGCCGGCCCGGGCGCCGGCTTCATCAACGCCACGCTGCGCATCGTCGGTGTCAGCCAGGTCATCGTGCGCAACCTGAAGATCGTCGCGCCCTGCGACGTGGCGCCGGTCTGGGACCCGAGCGACGGCGCCACCGGCGCCTGGAACGCCGCCTACGACGCGATCTCGGTGGCGGGCTCCGACCATGTGTGGATCGACCACAACACCGTCACCGACGTGCCGGTCACCGACGACACGCTGCCGGTGGAAAACGGCAAGACCCGGCAGTGCCACGACGGCGCGCTGGACATCACCTCGGGTTCGGACCACGTCAGCGTCAGCTACAACGTCTTCGAGAAACACGACAAGGCCATCCTGATCGGCAGCTCCGACAGCGCCAGCGGCGACGCCGGCCGGCTGCGCGTGAGCTTCTCGAACAACGTCTTCAGCGACCTGGTGCAGCGGGCCCCGCGTGTGCGCTACGGCCAGGTGCACTTGTTCAACAACTACCACGCCGGCAGCAAGACAGCCGCCGTCTACGCGCATGCGTACAGCGTCGGCGTCGGCAAGAGCGCGCAGATCCTGTCGCACAACAACGTCTTCGCGGTGAGCGGCGCCACCGGCTGCGCCGGCGTGCTGACGACGCTGAATGCCGACGCCGTCAGCAGCTTCGCCGACAGCGGCTCGACGCTGAACGGCGCGCCGCTGGGCGGCTGCGCGGTGTCGAGCGCCGTGCCCTGGAGCGTGCCTTATGCCTTCACGCCGCGGCCGGCGGCCCTGGTGAAGGCCAATGCGCTGGCCCAGGCCGGTGCCGGCAAGCTGACGTCGACGGTCAGCGGCAGCGGCAACGTCGGAGCGCCCGCGGGCACGCTGCTGCCGGCCAAGGGCGAGACGGCGGCCCATGTCGACACACCGCTGCAGATCGCCTTCGATGCGGCGCCCACGCTGGGCAGCACGGGCAAGATCACGATCCGCCGCACCAGCGACGGTGTGCTTGTCGACAGCATCGACATCAGCAACGCCCCGTCGGCCAGCGACACCCAGGTGGTGCTGCAGCGGCAGAACCTGGAGATCGACGCCATCGGCCTGGGCGTGATGCCGGAGAACGCCGCGCTGGCGCGCCACGTCTGGTACCGGCCGGTGACGGTCAGCGGCAATGTCGCGACGATCCGCCCGCACAACAACCGCCTGGCCTTCGGCACGGCCTACACGGTGACGGTGGATGCCGGTGTCTTCAGCGGCAGCATCAACGGTGTGGCCTTCAACGGCGTGGCCGCCGGCGACGGCTGGCAGTTCACGACCCGCAACGCACCCGGCTCGTACACGCAGCTGCGTGTGGACGACAGCGGCGGCACCGCCGACTTCCGCACGCTGCAGGGCGCGCTGAACTGGGTGATGGCGTACTGCTCCACCGGCAGCCCGGCGGCCCATGGCTGCAACACGGTGACCACGGCCAAGACCATCACGGTGGCCAACGGCAACTACCCCGAGTTCAACGTGCTGCGGCGGGTCGCCAACCTCACGATCAGCGGCGAGAGCCGCGACGGCGTGGTGATCGGCAACGCCAACTTCGAGTCGCTGAACTCGGGCAGCGGCGCCACGTCGACGACACCCGGCACGGCGCTGACGACCTCGGGCCGTGTCGTCGGCCACCGCGTGCTGGGCGGCGGGCGTGCGGCCTTCCTGGTCGAGACCTGCGACCTGCTGACGCTGAACAACTTCACGCTGCAGAACCCGCACCCACGCAGCAGCGCCTACGACAACCAGGCCGAGGCCATCTACTTCAACACCGGCAGCACGGCGGCGGCCGGGCGCCTGGTGGCCAGGGAGATGAACTTCCTGAGCCAGCAGGACACGCTGCAGCTCAAGGGGTATGTCTGGGTCTGGCGCTCGCTGGTGGCCGGCAACGTGGACTTCATCTGGGGCGGCGCGATGGCGGCGCTGTTCGAGGAGTCGGAACTGCGCTCGGTGTTCGACCCCGCCAGCAGTTCGGCGGGCTACATCCTGCAGTCGCGGGCCACGGCCGGCGACAACGGTTTTGTCTTCCTGAACAGCACACTGACGGCCGGCCCCGGCGTCACCCAGGCCTATCTGGCACGCAGCGGCGGCACGACATCGTCGACCTACACCGACAACATCGCCTTCATCCACACGAAGATCGGCCCCCACATCCTGCCGGTGGGCTGGTGCGTGGGCACCGGCAGCAGCAAGACCGGCACAGCCAGCGGCAATTGCGGCAGCAACCCGCCGCCCTGGTCGGGCGTGGGCAACGGCGGCAGCACCGATGCCGCCGGCTGGCGCGAAAGCGGCAGCATGGACCTGGCCGGCGCGCCGCTGGACACCAGCGCGCGGCTGGGGCTGGCAACGGTGACGGTGGGCGGCGTGCCCGGCAGCGTGCAACTGGCCAGGCC
>JBASTF010000880.1:0-1708 GCA_049274755.1 Rubrivivax sp.
GCCGGCCGCCGCCGCAGCGCCGCAGCGCCTGCGCTGGCTGCGTGCCAGCGTCGGCGAACTGACGCGGCAGATCGCCGTCGACGAGGTGCTGTTCTTCCGTGCCGACGACAAATACACCTGCGTGCAGACGGCCGCCGGCGAACACCTGATCCGCACCCCCATCGTCGAGCTGCTGCCGCAGCTGGACCCCGGGCAATTCGTGCAGGTGCACCGCAGCACCGTCGTCAACCTGGCCCAGGTGGCGGCAACGCGCCGCGACGAGGCCAGCCGCCTGTTCCTGCAACTGCACGGCCATGGCGCGGAGCTGCCGGTCAGCCGCGCCTACGTGCACTTGTTCAAGGCGATGTAGCGCTTTCTGCGGATGCCGGGACGGCGGCTTCCGCAACAACTGGTTACGAAGGTCCAGAATCGTGGCAGCCTGGAGGGCTGGGAGGCCACTGCGATGCGCAACGAACTCGTCACCAAGAGCAAGGGCCTGCGGGGCACCAGCGACCTGACGCTGCTGGCGCCGATCAGGCCCGGGCTGGTGCCTTCGCTGGAGGTCATCAGCTACAAGACCCGCGTCAAGCGCCTGATGAAGACGCTGAACCTGGGCCGCAGTTCGGCGCACGAATACGCGCTGCTGCGGCCCATCTCCGACGCGGTGGAGCGGGTGCGTGTGATCCACTCGTTCCGTGTGATGGTGCTGGAGCCCGAGGACAAGATCCTGCTCGCCGTCACCTTCGACGGCACCTGGGAAAGCTACATCCGCACGCTGTGGCAGAAGGTGGGCACGCTGCTGGACGTGATCTTCTGCAACTCCGACGGCTACGTCACCGCCGCCGACAACGGCTTCGAAGCCTGGTGCGCCTGGGTGCGGCGCGTGCAGGTCGAGACCGAGTTCTTCTACACCACACCCGGTTTCACCGGCGACGACTTCTACTACCTGCGCGAAGCCGAGAAACTGCACCAGCGCTGCCCGGCGCACAAGAGCACCGACCTGGCCGCCACACGCCTGGCCTGGGACAGCGTCGAGCAGCGTGCCTGGGAACAGGCACGCCGGCTGTCGCCGCTGGCCCTGGCCGAAACAGCACGCCAGGGTTTCCAGTCGCTGTCGGTGCTGCACCGGCTGACCTACATGTACGTGCCCGGCACACCCGATGGCGCCGTGCTGCGGCGCGCGGCGCGCGACATCCTGCTGGAGTTCGTGCGCCTGGCCGAAGACACCGCGGTGTTCCAGCCGCTGCGCGACGCCGGCAGCATCCGCTTCGGCGAGCAGATCGACTGGCTGCTGGGCCCGCACCAGCCCCGCGCCACACCGCCGCTGCCCGACGCCCAACCCGACTTTCCGCGCCAGGAGGTGCAGGGCGGCATCGTGCGGGCCTATGCCGGCGCCACCCATGGTGCGCTGCTGCTGCTGGCCTTCGACAATGCCGAGGCCGCTGCGGCGCTGCTGCGCGAACTGCCGGTGGACGACGACAGGCGCGAATCGGTGGCCGAAGGCGGACCCGGCATCAACATCGCGTTCACACACGAAGGGCTGCGGCTGCTGGGCCTGTCCGAGGCCGAACTGGCGCTGTTCCCGCAGGAGTTCCGCGAAGGCATGGAGGCCCGCGCCGGCATGCTGGGCGACCTGCGCGGCAACCATCCACGGCGCTGGCGGCTGCCGCCGCGCCATGGCGGCGGGCCGCTGGTGGAGATGGCCACCGTGCACGCCGTGCTGCAACTG
>JBASTF010000881.1:0-5196 GCA_049274755.1 Rubrivivax sp.
GCCTGGCCCTGCTGGACCTGGCGCGCCGCGACGGCATGCGCGCGATGGCGCGTGAATGGGCGCGTGGCATGGTGCACCCCTCGCGGCTGGGCGGCCCGGTGTTCGAGGCCGTGCTCGACATGTTCGAGCGCCGCGATGCCGGCATCTTCGCGGCGCAGATCCAGGCCTTGCTGGCACGCCCCGACGCGACGCCGCAGCTGCCCGGCATTCGCTGCCCGACGCTGCTGCTGACCGGCGCGCAGGACAGCTGGAGCACACCCGAACAGCACGCAGCGATGCAGCAGGCCATGCCCGGTGCGCAGCTCGTTGTTGTGCCCGATTGCGGCCACATGAGCACGATGGAAGCGCCGGCGGCCGTGCGCGCGGCATTGCACCAGCACCTGGGGCTTTGACGGCGGTCAACGCGCGGCCGGCGGCGGCGGCGCAGACTGCCCGCCATGGAACAGACCATTCCCGGCACCACGCTGTTCGACGGCGTGCAGGCGCAGAAAGGTTATGCGCTGAACCGCATGTGCTTTTCGTTCAACGAACGCATCAACCGCGATGCCTTCGTGCAGGACGAGGCGGCCTACTGCAGCCGCTACGGCCTGGACGCCGCCCAGCGCAGCGCCGTGCAACAGCGCGACGTGCTGGGGCTGATCGCCGCCGGCGGCAACGTCTACTACCTGGCCAAGTTCGCCGGCATCCTGGGCCTGGACATGCAGGACCTGGGTGCCTTGCAGACCGGCATGAGCAAGGACGCCTTCAAGGCCTTTCTCGTCGCCCAGGGCGCGCACTGATGGCCCGCATCGTCGGCGGCATCGCCACCAGCCATGTGCCGGCCATCGGCCGTGCGATCGCGAAGAACCTGCAGGGCGAGCCCGACTGGAAACCCTGGTTCGACGGCTTCCCGCCGGTGCGGCGATGGCTGGCCGAGGTGAAGCCCGACGTCGCTGTTGTGATCTACAACGACCATGGCCTGAACTTCTTCCTCGACAAGATGCCGACCTTCGCCATCGGCGCAGCGGCGCAATACCACAACGCCGACGAAGGCTGGGGCATCCCGACGCTGCCACCGTTTGCCGGCCATGCGCCGCTGTCCTGGCATTTGATCGAACAGCTGGTCGGCGAGGATTTCGACATCACCAGCTGCCAGCAGATGCTGGTCGACCACGCTTTCACGCTGCCGTTGGCGATGTTGTGGCCCGGCGCGTGTCCGCTGAAGACGGTGCCGGTGTGCATCAACACCGTGCAGTTCCCGCTGCCGTCGGCCCGGCGCTGCTGGGCGCTGGGCGAGGCCATCGGACGCGCCATCGCCGCCTGGCCGGGCGACGAACGGGTGGTGGTCATCGGCTCCGGCGGCCTCAGCCACCAGCTGGACGGCACCCGTGCCGGCTTCATCAACAAGGACTTCGACCTGAAGTTCCTGGGCAGCCTGCTGGACGACCCGACCTGGGCCACGCAGTTCAGCATTCCGCAGATCGTCGAGCAGGCCGGCACCCAGGGCGTGGAGCTGCTGATGTGGCTGGCCACACGTGCCGCGCTGCAGGGGCCGGTGCGCCGTGTGCACCAGAACTACCACATCCCGATCTCGAACACGGCAGCCGGCCTGCTGGCGCTGGCGACGGCCTGAGGGCGGATCGCGCGACAATCCTGCCCCTTGAAACCGGGCCGGCCGACCCCATCGTGCCGGGCGTCGTCGTCTTTCCCTTCTGAGCCCCATGGACAAGAAAACGCTGTCGTTCCAGGCCGAGGTGCAGCAGATCCTGCATCTGGTCACGCATTCGCTGTACTCGAACAAGGAGATCTTCCTGCGCGAGCTGGTCTCCAACGCCTCCGATGCCTGCGACAAGCTGCGCTTCGAAGCGCTGGACAAGGCCGAGCTCTATGAAGACGCGCCGAATCTCGAAGTGCGGGTGCTGGTCGACGAAGCCGCGAAGACGATCACCATCCGCGACAACGGCATCGGCATGAGCGCCGAGGAAGCCGTGGCCCACCTGGGCACCATCGCCAAGAGCGGCACGCGCGACTTTCTGGCCAAGCTGGACAGCGACAAGAAGAAGGACGCCAACCTCATCGGCCAGTTCGGCGTCGGCTTCTACTCGGGGTTCATCGTCGCCGACCGCATGACGGTGGAAAGCCGCCGTGCCGGTGTCGCGCCGGAAGAGGGTGTGCGCTGGAGCAGCACCGGCAGCGGCGACTTCGAGGTCGAGACCATCGTGCGGCCGCAGCGCGGCACCGACGTCGTGCTGCACCTGCGCGAAGGCGAGGAAGAGTTCCTCTCCGCGTGGAAGCTGCGTTCCATCATCAGCAAGTACAGCGACCACATCTCGCTGCCGGTGCTGATGCGCAAGGACAAGTGGGACGACGAGAAGAAGGAGCAGGTTGCCACCGACGACTGGGAGCCGGTGAACAAGGCCGCCGCGCTGTGGACACGCAGCAAGAGCGACATCACCGACCAGCAGTACCAGGATTTCTACAAGCAGATCAGCTACGACCAGGACGCGCCGCTGGCCTACACGCACAACCGCGTCGAGGGCCGCACCGAATACACGCAGCTGCTCTTCGTGCCGGCCAAGGCGCCGTTCGACCTGTGGAACCGCGACAAGCGCGGCGGCGTGAAGCTCTACGTCAAGCGTGTGTTCATCATGGACGACGCCGAGGCGCTGATGCCGGTGTACCTGCGCTTCGTGAAGGGGGTGATCGACAGTGCCGACCTGCCGCTGAACGTGAGCCGCGAGCTGCTGCAGGAAAGCCGCGACGTGAAGGCCATCCGCGAAGGCAGCACGAAGAAGGTGCTGGGCATGCTGGAAGACGTGGCCGAGAACCAGAAGGACAAGTACGCCGAGTTCTGGTCGCAGTTCGGCGCCGTGCTGAAGGAGGGTGTCGGTGAAGACCACCAGAACCAGGAGCGTTTGTCCAAGCTGCTGCGTTTTGCGTCGACCACGGCCGACAGCGGCGTGTCCTTCGCCGACTACCTGGGCCGCATGAAAGAAGGCCAGGAGTCCATCTACTACATCACGGCCGACACGCTGGCCGCGGCGAAGAACAGCCCGCAGCTCGAGATCTTCCGCAAGAAGGGCATCGAGGTGCTGCTGCTGACCGACCGCGTCGACGAGTGGATGCTGTCGCACCTGTACGAGTTCGACGGCAAGCCGCTGACCAGCGTGGCCAAGGGTGGCATCGACCTCGGCAAGCTGGAAGACGAGGAAGAGAAGAAGGCGGCCGTTGCCACCGCCGAGGCCTTCAAGCCGGTGCTGGACAAGCTGAAAGAGGCCTTGAAAGACCGGGCCAAGGACGTGCGCACGACAACCCGCCTGGTCGATTCCCCGGCCTGCGTGGTGGCCGACGACGGCGACATGAGCAACCACCTGGCGCGGCTGCTGAAGCAGGCCGGCCAGAGTGCGCCGAAGTCGCTGCCCATCCTGGAGGTGAACCCCGAACACGCGCTGGTGAAGCGCCTGGCGGGCGACGCACGTTTCGACGACCTGGCGCAGATCCTCTTCGACCAGGCCTTGCTGGCCGAAGGTGGGCAGCTGGAAGACCCGGCTGCCTACGTGCGGCGTGTCAACGCGCTGCTGACGGCCTGAAGGGGCTCAGGCCCGGCGCAGCCAGGCCAGCCAGCCGGGCACCGGCTGGCCCTGGTCTTCGCGCAGCGTGTCGGCGCGCAGGTCCAGCAGCTCGAAACCCTGCGTCGCCGCGAGGCGGCGCACGTAGGCCGCCGCATGGCCGTAGGTCAGGCTGGGGCGCAGCTCGAAGTCCTGCACCTCGCCCCCGGCCTGTTCGAGCGAAAGCGCAAACAGGCCGCCCGGCTGCAGCACACGCTGGACGCCGGCAAACGCCGCTGCGAGGTCGCCGAGGTAGATGAAGACATCGGCTGCGACCACCAGGGCGTAGCGCTGTTCGGTGCTTTGCAGGTGCTGCACCAGGTCGGCCTGCAGCACCTGGCGGTACAGGCCCCGTGCCTGCGCCTTCTCGACCATGCGCGCCGACAGGTCCACACCGTCCAGTGGTGTTGCCAGCGGTGCCAGCAGCGGTGCACAGAGCCCGGTGCCGCAGCCCAGGTCCAGCGCAGCCTCGAAGCGGCCGGCATGCCAGCCGGCCAGCGGCGCGACCAGGCGTTCGGGCACGCGGTAGTGCAGGGTCTGCACCAGGTGCTGCTCGAAGTCGTCGGCGTAACCGTCGAACAGTGAACACACGTAGTCGGCGGGGGCCGCCGGTGGCGCGGCGTGGTGTGGCGACACCGAGGCCAGGAACCAGCGCAGCTGTGCGTCGTCGTGCCCCAGCGCCAGTGCACGTTCCAAGGCCTCGGCGGCGGCTTCGCTGCGGCCGACCAGGCGCAGCAGGCTGCCCTGCAGCGCCCAGGCGGGGGCCAGGTCGGGGTCCAGACGCAGGCAGCATTCCAGGTCGGCCAGCGCTTCGGCATGGCGCTGCAGCGCCACCAGCACCTGGGCGCGGTGCAGCCAGCCGCTGGCGACCTCGGGTTCGGCCTGCACCAGGGCGTCGTAGACCGGCAGCGCTTCGGCCGGCCGCTGCTGCATGCGCCGCACCGCGCCCAGGTTGGCCAGCACCGAGGGCCGGCCCGGCGCCAGCGCCAGCGCGTCGCTGAAACATTGCCCGGCATCGGCCAGGCGGCCGGCCTGCAGATGTTCCAGGCCGACGAGGAAACAGGACCTGGCCTGTTCGAAGCTGTCGTGTGTGCTGTTCACCGCGCCAGCTTACAGGGGCTGCATCGCTTCCAGCTGTTCACGCAGCTGGGTGGTCTGCTGGCTCCAGTAGGCGGGTGTGCCGAAAAACGGGAAGTTCAGCGGGAAGGTCGGGTCGCTCCAGCGCTCGGCCAGCCAGGCGGCGTGGCGCAGCATGCGCAGCGTGCGCAGCGGCTCGATCAGCGCGCGTTCACGGTCGTCGAACGCGCTGAACTGCTCGTAGCCGTCCAGCAGCAGGTGCAGCTGGCGCGTGATGCTGCTGCGGTCGCCGGAGACCAGCATCCACAGGTCCTGCACCGCCGGGCCCTGCATCGCGTCGTCGAGGTCGACGACATGGGGATGGCCGTCACGCCACAGCACGTTGCCGATGTGGCAGTCGCCGTGCAGGCGCAGCGTGGCCGGCTGCACGGTGTCGAAGGCGGCGTTCACGGCTTCCAGCGCCTGCGCGGCAGCCGCCTGCCAGGCCGGCAGTTCGCTGGGCGTGACGAAGCCGCCGTCGACCAGCAGGCGC
>JBASTF010000882.1:0-1747 GCA_049274755.1 Rubrivivax sp.
AGCCGCGGCGGCAGGCGGAGGGCCATGAAGCCGCCGTGGCCCTGCGTCATCTGGCTGACGGCCAGCACGGCCTGCGTGCGCGAGCTGACGCCCAGGGCGCGCAGCACGGCAGCCACATGGTCCTTCACCGTTTCCACCGACAGGTTCAGCTCACGTGCGATCAGCTTGTTCGGCAGCCCCTGCAGCAGCAGGGCCAGCACCTCGTTCTGGCGCGGCGTGAGGCCGATGTCGGCCAGCGACGGCACCTGCTGGTGCGGTTCCGGCCTGGCCTTGTCGCCCAGCGGCACGGGGCCGGTGTCGGGCCGCATCACCGAGGGCACGGTGTCGCCTTCCAGCGGCGCGGCATTGCGCAGTGTCAGGCCCAGCATGTTGGGTGGCACGTAGAGGCTGCCCGACATCACCATGCGCAGCGCCTCGGACAGCTCGGCATTCGACGAGCGCTTGGGCACGAAGCCCATGGCCCCCAGGTCGATGGCCTGGATGACGTCGCTGGCGCGGTCGGAGGCCGAGACCACGACCACCGGCACCGCCGGGTAGGTGGAGCGGAACTCGGCCAGCACGTCGAAGCCGTCGGCATCGCCCAAGGCCAGGTCGAGCAGCACGAGGTCGAAGTCGGGATCGGCGGCCAGCGTCTGGCGTGCAGCCGCGGCGCTGCCGACACCGACCACGGTGACATCGTCGCCCAGGCCGCGGATCACGGCCTGCAGCGCGGACAGGATCAGCGGGTGGTCATCGACCAGCAGGACCTTCATCGCACACTCCTCCCTGGCATTGTCGGCCTGCGCCGCAGCCGCAGGCGCACCCTCTTTTGGGGGACAGCCTCAGGCGACACGCTTCAGACGAAGCGGCGCGACACCGACTCGGCCACGCAGGCCGGCTTGTCGGCGCCTTCCAGCTCCATCGTCACTTCCACCGTCAGCTGCGCGCCGCCGTCCAGCGGTTCGTACTTCAGCAGCTTGAAGTGCCCACGCACCCGGCTGCCGACACGCACCGGGTTCGGGAAACGCACGCGGTTCAGCCCGTAGTTCACGCCCATGCGCACGTCGTCGATGGCAAAGGCCGTGTCGCCCATCAGCGGCAGCAGGCTCAGCGTCAGGAAGCCGTGAGCGACGGTGGCGCCGAAGGGGCCGGCTGCCGCCCGCACCGGGTCGACGTGGATCCACTGGTGGTCGCCGGTGGCGTGCGCGAACTGGTCAATGCGCTCCTGCGCCACCGTGATCCAGTCGCTGACCGCCAGCACCTGGCCGACCTCGGCCTGCAGGTCGTGCAGGCGTGCATAGTGTTTCATCGTCATCGTGTGATCCAGTCCCGCAGCGGCGCCCATTGTTCGAGGTCGCGTTCGACGCGGCTGGGTGCCACGTCCCACAGCGTCAGCCCACGTGCGGCCAGCTGCACGTAGTTCTGCGTGTCGCGCAGCCAGGCCACCACCGGCACCGGCAGCGTCGCCAGGTAGGCATGCAGCTGCTCGTTGGCCAGCGTGTGTTCGCGCACCCGCATGCCGACCAGGCCGAGTTCGATCTCGCCGGCGCGTTTGTGCGCCCGCAGCGTCTGCACGAAGGCATGGGTGGCCTGGATGTCGAACAGGCTGGGCTGCAGCGGAATCAGCAACCGGTCGGCGATGCGCAGCACCGCGTCCAGGCGCTTGCCATGCAGGCCGGCCGGGGTGTCCAGCACAACATGGCTGGTGCCCTTGGGCGGGCGCACGATGTGGTCGTCCGCCAGGTCCCAGCCGCGGATGGCCGGCAGC
>JBASTF010000883.1:0-4835 GCA_049274755.1 Rubrivivax sp.
GCGTCGGCCTGCCTGGCCTTGGCGGCAGCGGCTTCGGCCTCGGCCGCCAGGCTCTGGTCGGTGGCCCAGGTGGTGGCATTGCTGGTGCGCACCACCACCGGGTCGCCGAGTTTGTCGCCGCTGCTGCTGCAGCCCGCCAGCAGGGTGGCCAGGGTGAGCAGGGCAGCGGCGTGGCGCATCGTTATTGCTCCGCGAAGGCGCGCTCGACGACGAAGTCGCCCGGCGTGGAGGTGTTGCCCTCCCGGAAGCCGCGGTCTTCGAGCATGTGTTTGAGGTCGCGCAACATCGCGGGGCTGCCGCAGATCATCACGCGGTCGTGGATGGGGTCCAGGCTGGGCAGGTCGAGTTCCTCGAACAGCCGGCCCGTGGCGATGGCCTCGGTGATGCGCCCGGTGTTGTGGTACGCCTGGCGCGTGACCGTGGGGTAGTACAGCAGCTTGTCCTTCACCAGCTCGCCGAGGAACTCGTGTTCCGGCAGTGTCTTCGTGATGAGCTCGTGGTAGGCCAGCTCGTCGATCTCGCGCACACCGTGCACGAGCACGATGTGCTCGAAGCGTTCGTAGACCTCGGGGTCGCGGATGATGCTCATGAACGGCGCCAGCCCGGTGCCGGTGCCCAGCAGGTACAGGCGCTTGCCGGGCAGGAGGTAGTCGGCCACCAGGGTGCCGGTGGGCTTCTTGCCGACGATGACGGTGTCGCCGACCTGGATGTGCTGCAGCCGGCTGGTCAGCGGGCCGTCGGGCACCTTGATGCTGAGGAACTCCAGATGTTCCTCGTAGTTCGGGCTGACGATGCTGTAGGCGCGCAACAAGGGCTTGTTGTTGACACGCAGGCCGATCATCGTGAAGTGGCCGTTGGAAAAACGCAGCGCGGGGTCGCGCGTGGTCGTGAAGGTGAACAGGCGGTCGGTCCAGTGGTGGACGCTCAACACACGTTCTTCGTTGAAGGCGCTCATCGCGAAACAGGGCTTGGGGACAACCCGAATGGTACCTGCACCCTTGCCACCGCCTTCAGTAGCCCAGGGCCAACCCGGTGTTGCGACGCGGGTCATTGGCGCCGTAGAAGCGGTTGTTGCCCACCGGCTTGCCACCCAGCGACGGTGCGCCCACCAGGATGGCGGCCACGTGGTTGGCCGGCTGCGCGCCGGCAAAACGGTGGCCCCAGGCTTCGAGGATGGCGCGGGTGTCGGGGCTCAGCGCAAAGGGCTCGACATTGGTTGTCTCGGGCAGCCACTGCTGGTGGAAACGTGGTGCGTCCACGGCTTCCTGCAGCGTCATGCCGTGGTCGATGACGTTGATCAAGGTGTGCAGCACCGTCGTGATGATGCGGCTGCCGCCCGGGGTGCCCAGCACCATCGCCACCTGGCCGTCGGGGCCGGCGACGAGGGTCGGGCTCATCGATGACAGCGGGCGTTTGCCCGGCGCGATGGCATTGGCCTGGCCCTGCACCAGGCCGTAGGTGTTGGGCACGCCGGCCTTCACGCTGAAGTCGTCCATCTCGTTGTTCAGCAGCACGCCGGTGCCGGCCGCCGTGACGCGGGCGCCGAACCAGTCGTTCAGCGTCACCGTCACGCTGGCGGCATTGCCCAGGCGGTCGACGATGCTGTAGTGCGTGGTGTTGCTGCCTTCGTGCGGCGGCACGCCGGGGTGCAGCGCGCGTGAATCGCCGGCCTTCTGCGGGTCGATCGCAGCACGGATCTTCGCCGCATAGGCCTTGTCGAGCAGGCGCTCGACCGGGTTGCTGACGAAGTCGGGGTCGCCGAGTTCGTTGTTGCGGTCGACGTAGGCATGGCGCATGGCTTCGATCTGCACATGCACGGCCTTGGCGGCACGCCAGCCCCAGTCCTGCAGCGGGTAGCCTTCCAGCACGTTCAGCATCTCGCAGACGATGACACCGCCCGATGACGGCGGCGGTGCCGACACCACACGCCAGCCGCGGTAGTTGCACTCCACCGGCTTCAGTTCACGTGCGGCATAGGCTTCCAGGTCTGCGGGCTTCAGGATGCCGCCGCCGGCCTGGCTGGATTCGGCGATGGCCTTGCCGACGGCGCCACGGTAGAAGCCCGCCGTGCCTTCGCTGGCAATGCGTTCCAGCGTGCGTGCCAGGTCCTTCTGCACCAGCTTCGCGCCCACGCCCAGCGGCTCGCTGCCGTTGTGCAGGAAGATCGCGGCGCTGGCGGGGTCGCGGCGCAGGTCCTCGGTGGCCACGGCCAGCATGTCGGCGTCACCCTGCTCCAGCGTGAAACCTTCGTCGGCCAGGCGGATGGCCGGCGACATCAGCAGCAGCCGCGACAGCGTGCCGTACTTCGCACGCGCCAGCTCCAGCCCAGCCACGGTGCCCGGCACCGCCACCGCCAGATGGCCGCGTGTGGACAGGCGCGGCACGACCTTGCCATCGGCGCCCAGGTACATGTCGGGCCGCGCGGCCAGTGGTGCCTTCTCGCGAAAGTCGATGAAGCTGCGGCGGCCATCGGCCAGTTGCAGCGTCATGAAGCCGCCACCGCCCAGGTTGCCGGCGGCGGGGTAGACAACCGCCAGCGCATAGCCCACGGCCACCGCGGCGTCGATGGCGTTGCCGCCAGCCTTCAGCACGTCGACGCCGATGCGGGTGGCCAGGTGCTGGGCCGTCACCACCATGCCGTTCGGCGCTGCCACCGGCGCCAGCGATGCGGCCTGCGAAACACCGTGGCCCAGCAGGGCGGCCGCGGCCAGGAGTGCGAGGGATCTCATGCAGCGAGTGTAGAAGCCGCGTCAGGCACACTCGCAGGTCCTGCATCAGGGTGTTCGCGGATGGGACCTCTTCATGGATTGCGTGTGCTCGAACTGGCCAGCATCGGCCCGGGCCCGATGTGCGCGATGCTGCTCGCCGACCTGGGCGCCGACGTCGTGCGTGTCGACCGCCTGGAAGCCGGCGGCCTGGGCGTGGCGATGGCGCCGCGGCACGACATCAACGCACGCAGCCGGCGCAGCGTGGCGCTGGACCTGAAGGCACCAGCCGGCCGCGACGTGGTGCTGCGGCTGGCGGACCGTGCCGATGTGCTGATCGAAGGCTTCCGCCCCGGTGTTGCCGAACGCCTGGGCCTGGGTCCGGCCGACTGCCAGGCGCGCAACCCCGGCCTGGTCTACGGCCGCATGACGGGCTTTGGCCAGACCGGCCCGCTGGCCCAGGCCGCCGGCCACGACCTGAATTACATCGCGCTGACCGGCGCGCTGCATGCCATCGGCCCGGCCGGCGGCAAGCCCGTGCCACCGCTGAACCTGGTGGGCGACTACGGCGGCGGTGCGCTGTACCTGGCCTTTGGCCTGATGGCCGCGCTGTACGAACGCCAGCGCTCGGGGCGCGGCCAGGTCGTCGATGCAGCCATGGTCGATGGCGCGGCGTCGCTGATGTCCATCTTCTACGGCCTGCAGGCTGGCGGCAGTTGGGGCGCGCCACGCGGCCAGAACCTGCTCGACGGCGGCGCACCGTTCTACGACACCTACGAAACCGCCGACGGCCGCCATGTGGCGCTGGGCGCGCTGGAACCCAAGTTCTTCGCCGAACTCGCCGGCCAGCTGGGCCTGGAGCCGCGCTTCGTGAAAGGCCAGTACGACCGCCGCCTGTGGCCCGAGATGCGCGAAGCCATCGCCGCCGCGGTGCGCACGAAGACCCGCGACGCCTGGTGTGCCCAGCTCGAAGGCAGCGACGCCTGCTTTGCGCCGGTGCTGTCGCTGGAGGAAGCGCCGCTGCACCAGCACGCCCGCGAACGCGAGGCCTTTGTCACCATCGACGGTGTGGTGCAGCCTGGTCCGGCCCCCCGTTTCGACCGCAGCCGGCCGGCGCCGCCGCGCCCGGCACCGGCGGTGGGCCAGCACACGGCCGAGGTGCTGGCCGAAGCCGGTTTCACAGCCGGCGAGATTGCGGCGCTGCAGGCCCAGGGAGCGGCACGGTGAGCTACCAGATCCCGGCCGACGCCCGTGCGGCGGCATCGCTGATCCTGCTGCGTGATGGCGCCGCCGGCCTCGAGGTGTTGATGCTGCGCCGCGCCGAACGTGCAGGCGACCAGCGCAGCGGCGCCTGCGTGTTCCCCGGCGGTGTGCTCGATGCCCGCGACCGCCTGGCGCATGGCCGTGCGCTGGGCCTGGACGATGCAGCGCTGAGCCAGCGTTTTGGCATGGAGGCCGGCGCGCTGGACTACGCCATCGCCGCGCTGCGCGAGTGTTTCGAAGAGGTGGGCCTGCTGCTGCTGGACCGCGAGGTGGACGCCGCTGTCGCCGAGCCCTGGCGCCAGCGCCTGCAGCGCGGCGAGGCCGGTGCCGCCGAGGTGGCCGAAGCGCTGGGTGCCCGCTGGGACCTGCGGGGCCTGGCCTACCACAGCCACTGGCTGACGCCGCTGGGCACGCCCAAACGTTTCGACACCCGTTTTTTCGTCGCCCATGCACCGGTCGGCCAGCAGGCCGTGGCCGACTACGGCGAAGCGGTCGAGCTGATGTGGCTGACACCCGCCGCAGCCCTGTCGCCCGAGCGGGCGCTGAAGCTGCTGCCGGTGACCCGCCGCACGCTGCAGGACTTGTCGCGGTTCGCCGATGCCGCCGAGGCGATGGCCGAGGCCCAGGCACGCGCCGAGATCCGGCTGACGATGCCGCGTGTGGCACGTTCGCGCCGCGGCGAACGGGTGGTCGTGCTGCCCGACGAACACGCCTACGCCGAGATCGGCCGCCTGGACCCCACGGGCCGCGGCGACCAGCTCTGCGAGTTCGAGGCCGGGCGTGCCGTGCGGCTGTCGCCACGCATCCTGCGTGTGACGGCGCCCAACCCCGGCGTGATGACGGGGCCGGGCACCAACACCTACCTGG
>JBASTF010000884.1:0-9028 GCA_049274755.1 Rubrivivax sp.
GCGCAGCCAGGAAGGCGGCGTCGCGCTGCGGGTGCGTGGCCAGGTCGTCGGAGCGCAGCACGTCGCCGATCAGCTGGTAGCGGTGCCAGGTGGCGCGGGCGTCGGCGTCTTCGCGCCAGGCATCGCAGCCGGCACGGGCACTGTCGCACTCGCCGTCGACCAGGGCCGACAGCAGGGCGCGGCGTTCTTCGTCGGGGGTGGCAGCACCGGCAGCAACGGATGGGTTCATGGTGGACAGCGGGGGTCGATCAGGGTCAATCGGGGGGGTGGCCTCACCAGCGGGCGCCGTCGCGTGTGTCGAGCAGCGGCCGCAGCCGTGCTGCGATCGCTTCCCGGGCGCGGAAGATGCGCGAACGCACCGTGCCGATGGGGCAGTTCATGAATTCGGCGATCTCTTCGTAGCTCAGACCTTCGATCTCGCGCAGCGTGATGGCCTGGCGGAGATCTTCCGACAAGGCTTCGATCGCGGCGTTGACGGCGGCAGCCACTTCCTTGCTGGCCAGCAGCGCCTCGGGTGTTTCACCGTCGCTTAGTTCGTTTTCTGCACGCGAAGTTTCCTCGCCATCCTCACGGGATGCGAAAGATGCCTCGGAGACAAGGGGGTCGCGCTTCAGATCGACCAGGGCCTTCTTCGCCGTGTTGACGGCAATGCGGTACAGCCAGGTGTAGAACGCACTCTCGCCGCGGAACTGCGGCATCGCGCGGTAGGCGCGGATGAAGGTTTCCTGGGCGATGTCGGGCACGAGGTCGACGTCGCGCACCATGCGGCCGATCAGGCGCTCGATGCGCCGCTGGTACTTGACGACCAGCATCTCGAACGCACGCATGTCGCCGAGCTTGACTCGGTCGACCAGCAGCGCGTCGGCATCGGCATCGGACATTCAGGGGTGCCGGGCTTCAGGGGCCGGCGGCGGCAAAACAGCGCGCGAATATAGCGCGGCGCGCAGCGTCTGCCGCGCCGCCGCGGCTTCTGCGTCCGGCACCGGCAGCCAGCGTACCGCGCCGGCCACCGCCGGACGGAAACGCAGCAGCAGCCAGTGCTGCAGGTCCAGCATCAGATCGACCTGACCGGGCTGGCCGTCCAGTGACCAGACCGCACCGTCCCAGGCCAGCCGCGCCGGCCGGGGTGGCGTCAGGTGCCAGGTCACCCGTGCAGCCAGCGCCGCAACCACCAGTGCAGGCCAGGCCGGCAGGTTCAGGTGCAGCAGCAGCCAGACGGCAAAGACGGCCGCCGCCAGGCCAGCCAGCAGCAGTTGCATGGCCCGCCAGCTGCCGCCACCGGACAACATGACGCCGACGGCAGGCGCCTGGCGCAAGGCAACAAGCCTCAGGCGCGCCGGAACACCAGCGTGCCGTTGGTGCCGCCGAAGCCGAAGTTGTTTTTCACCGCGACGTCGATCTTCATCTCGCGCGCCGCGTTGGCGCAGTAATCGAGGTCGCACTCCGGGTCGGGCGTGTCGAGGTTGATCGTAGGCGGCGACACCTGGTGGTGCAAAGCCAGCACGGTGAACACCGACTCGATGCCGCCGGCGCCGCCCAGCAGGTGGCCGGTCATCGACTTCGTCGAGTTGACGACCATCTTGTGGGCCTGCTCGCCGAAGGCCTTCTTGATCGCGTTGGTTTCGTTGACGTCGCCCAGCGGCGTCGACGTGCCATGGGCGTTCAGGTACTGCACCTCGGCGGCATTGATGCCGGCGTTGCGCAGCGCAGCCAGCATGCTGCGCTTGGGGCCGTCGACGTTGGGCGCCGTCATGTGGAAGGCGTCGGCCCCCATGCCGAAGCCGGCCAGTTCGGCGTAGATCTTCGCGCCGCGCTTCTTCGCGTGTTCGTAGGCTTCGAGCACCAGCACACCGGCGCCTTCGCCAAGCACAAAACCATCGCGGTCCTTGTCCCAGGGCCGCGATGCCGCCTGCGGTGCGTCGTTGCGCGTCGACAGCGCACGCGCCGCCGCGAAGCCGCCGATGCCCAGCGGCGACACGGTGCTTTCGGCACCACCCGCCACCATCACGTCAGCATCGCCGTACTCGATCATGCGGCCGGCTTCGCCGATGCAGTGCAGGCCGGTTGTGCAGGCAGTGACGATGGCCAGGTTCGGCCCGGTGAAGCCGAAGTGGATCGACACATGGCCCGAGATCATGTTGATGATCGAGGCCGGCACGAAAAACGGCGAGATGCGGCGCGGGCCACGTTCGCGGTAGTCGCCATCGGTCTGCTCGATCATCGGCAGGCCACCGATGCCCGAACCCACCATCACGCCGATGCGTTCGGCTGTGGCTTCGTTCAAGGCCTCGCCGGTGGGCAGGCCGGCGTCGCGCACGGCCTGGATGGACGCTGCCAATCCGAAGTGGATGAAGCTGTCCATGTGGCGGGCTTCTTTCGCCGGGATGTAGTCCTCGACCTTGAAACCCTTGACCTCACCGGCAAAACGGCAGGCGAACGCCGAGGCATCGAACTTGGTGATGGTGTTGATGCCCGAACGCCCGGCCACCAGGTTGGCCCAGCCCTCGGTCACGGAATTGCCGACCGGGCTGACCAGCCCAAGCCCCGTGACGACGACGCGACGGCGCGACATTGTTCCGTCAGGCCTTCTGGTGGTTGACGGCGTAGTCGATGGCCAGTTGCACCGTCGTGATCTTCTCGGCCTCTTCGTCCGGGATCTCGATGCCGAACTCGTCTTCGAGGGCCATCACCAGTTCCACCGTGTCGAGCGAATCCGCACCCAGGTCGGCCACAAAAGCCTTCTCGTTGGTGACATCGGACTCAGGCACGCCGAGTTGCTCGGCGATGATCTTCTTGACACGCGCTTCAATATCGCTCATGACTCCTCCAGGAGTGGGGTCGGAAAACAGCCCGCGATTCTACCGGCGGGGCAAGGACCGGGTTTCGGTTGGGACGGCGGCCTTGTTCAGGCCATGTACATGCCGCCGTTGACATGCAGTTCGGTGCCGGTGATGTAGCCGGCCAGCGGGCTGCAGAGGAAGGCCACGGCATGGGCAATCTCCTCGGGCGCACCCAGGCGGCCGAGCGGGATCGACGCCAGCAGCGCCTGCTTCTGCGCATCGGCCAGGCCATCCGTCATGTCGGTGGCGATGAAGCCGGGCGCGACGCAGTTCACCGTGATGTTGCGGCTGCCGAGTTCACGCGCCAGTGCCCGTGTCATGCCGGCGACGCCGGCCTTGGCAGCCGCGTAGTTGGCCTGGCCCGGGTTGCCGGCAGCGCCGACGACGGACGTGATGTTGACGATGCGGCCGTAACGCTGCTTCATCATCGTGCGCATCACACCACGGCTCATGCGGAACACGGCCTTCAGGTTGGTGTCGATGACGGCGTCCCAGTCGTCGTCTTTCAAGCGCGCGGCCAGCATGTCGCGTGTGATGCCGGCGTTGTTCACCAGCACATGCAAGCCGCCATGTTCCTTGACGATGGCGTCGAGCAACGCGTCGCAGGCGGCACCGTCGGTGACGTTCAGCACGCGGCCCTGCACACCCGGCAGCTTCTCGCCGATGGCAGCAGCGCCGGCTTCGGTGGTGGCCGTGCCGATGACACGCAGGCCCTGGGCCGACAAGGCCGCGGCAATCGCCTGGCCGATGCCACGCGAAGCGCCGGTGACCAGCGCGATCTGTTGCTGTTGTGCTGTGTCGCTCATGCCTGCAGGGCTGTTTTTGTCGCCGCCAGTGTGGCCGGGTCGAGCAGATGGCCGGGCACGGCCGTCGGATCGATGCGGTTGACCATGTTGCCGAGCACAGGGCCGGGGCCGCACTCGACGATGTGCGTGAGGCCCCGTGCCCGCAAGGCCTGCACCACCTCGACCCAGCGCACCGGGCCGTAGGCCTGGCGCACCAGGGCGTCGCGGATGCGCGCCGGCTCGGTCTCGGCAGCGACGTCGATGTTGTTGACCACCGGGATGCGCGGCGCCTGGATCTGCACCGCGGCCAGCCGCTGCTGCAGCAAGTCGGCCGCGGGCTTCATCAGCGCCGAGTGGAACGGCGCCGACACCTGCAGCGGCACCTGGCGCTTGGCGCCGGCTGCTTTCAGCAGCACACCCGCCGCTTCGACACCGGCCTTGGAACCGGCGATGACGGTTTGTTTGGGGTCGTTGAAGTTGGCAGCCGACACGACCTCGCCGCTCTCGGCCGCCGCCTGCGCGCAGCAGCGCTGCACGGTGGCACCGTCCAGGCCCAGCACAGCGACCATCGCGCCGCTGCCCACCGGCACGGCGTCCTGCATGGCCTGGGCACGCAGGCGCACCAGCGGCACGGCGTCGGCCAGCGTCAGCGCTTCGGCGGCGACGAGGGCACTGTATTCACCCAGCGAGTGGCCGGCCACGGCGCCGGGCGCGGCACCACCTTCGGCACGCCAGGCGCGGTAGGCAGCGATCGAAGCCACCAGCATCACGACCTGGGTGTTCACCGTCAGCGCCAGTTTCTCGGCCGGGCCTTCCTTGATCAGGCGGCCGATGTCGAGATCGATGGCGTTTGAAGCTTCGGCCACGGTGTTGCGCACCGCTGCGTTGTCGCCCCAGGCGTCGAGCATGCCGACGGATTGCGAACCCTGTCCGGGAAAGACGAATGCAAACTGGGCCATGAGGTCTGTCTCCTGCGGTTGTCGTCGTGCGCCGGCTCAGAAATCGAGCAGCACGGCGCCCCAGGTGAAGCCGCCGCCCACACCTTCCAGCAGCACCGTGTCGCCGCGCTGCACGCGGCCGCTCTTCACGGCCACGTCCAGCGCCAGCGGCACCGAGGCCGCCGAGGTGTTGCCGTGTTCGTCGACGGTGACGACCAGCTTGTCTGACGGCAGTTTCAGCTTCTTCGCCGTGCCGTTCATGATGCGGATGTTGGCCTGGTGCGGAATCAGCCAGTCCAGGTCGGCTTCGCTGCGGCCGGCTTTTTCGAGCACCGTGCGTGCAGCACTTTCCAGCACGCCGACGGCGAGCTTGAAGACGGCCTGGCCGTCCATCTTCAGCAGCGGGTCACCGAGAATCTGCCCGCCAGCCACTGTGCCCGGCGTGCAGAGGATGCCGACATGGCGGCCGTCGGCATGCAGGTCGCTGGCCAGGATGCCGGGCTGCGCGCTGGCTTCCAGCACCACGGCACCGGCACCGTCGCCGAACAGCACGCAGGTCGTGCGGTCGTTGAAGTCGAGGATGCGCGAGAAGACTTCCGAGCCGATGACCAGCGCGCAGCGTGCACTGCCGGCGCGGATCATCGCGTCGACGACCGACAGCGCATAGACGAAGCCCGAGCACACGGCCTGCAGGTCGAAGGCCGGGCAGCCGGCGATGCCGAGCTTGTGCTGCAGGATGGCAGCGGTGGACGGGAACACCATGTCCGGCGTCGAGGTCGCGACGACGATCAGGTCCACGTCGGCCGGTGTGCGGCCTGCAGCTTCCAGCGCGTGGCGCGCCGCGTGCAAGGCCAGGTCGCTGGCGTTGACGCCGTCGCCGGCGAAGTGGCGCGCACGGATGCCGGTGCGTTCGACGATCCAGGCGTCGCTGGTTTCGATGCCACGTGCCGCCAGCATCGTGGTCATGTCGTCGTTGCTCAGCCGGCGCGGCGGCAGATAGCTGCCGGTGCCGGTGATGCGGGAGAAGATGGGTGCGGTCATGCGGCTTCTTGCGCCGCAGCGTCGCCGGAGGGCAGTGCCTGCAGCGTCTGGACGATGCGGTCGCGAACACGGTCGAGCAACCGGTTGCGCGCGGCATCATACGCCCGCGCCAAAGCGCATTCGAAGGCCAGGGCGTCCGAGGATCCATGGGCCTTGAACACCAGGCCGCGCAGCCCCAGCAGCGCACCGCCGCTGTAGCGCCGGTGGTCGACGCGGTTCTTGAAGCGGTTCAGCACCGGCAGCGCCACCAGGGCCGCCAGCTTGCTCAGCGGCGTGCGCGTGAACTCTTCCTTGATCATCTGCGTCAGCATGCCGGCCAGGCCTTCGCTGGTCTTCAGCGCCACGTTGCCGACAAAACCGTCGCAGACCACGAGGTCGGTCGTGCCCTTGAAGATGTCGTTGCCTTCGACGTTGCCGTGGAAGTTCAGGTGGCCGCCGGCCGCCGCCTGGCGCAGCAGTTCGCCGGCCTGCTTGATGACTTCGCTGCCCTTGATCGTTTCTTCGCCGATGTTCAGCAGGCCGACGCTGGGTTCGGCAATGCCGTCCAGTGCCGTGACCAGGGCGCTGCCCATCACGGCGAACTGCAGCAGGTGTTCGGCCGAGCAGTCGACGTTGGCGCCCAGGTCCAGCACCTTCGTGAACTGGCCCCTGGCGTTGGGCAGCAGCGCGGCGATGGCCGGGCGGTCGATGCCGTCGAAGGTCTTCAGCACGTAGCGCGAAACGGCCATCAGGGCGCCGGTGTTGCCGGCCGAGACGGCGGCTTGGGCGACAGCCTCGTCACCCTTCAACTGCGCAACGGCCACACGCATCGACGAATCGCGCTTCTTGCGCAACGCCACCTCGACCGGGTCGTCCATCGCCACCACCTCGGTGGCGACGACGCAGCGTGTGCGCGGCCAGGCGGCCGCAGGCGCCAAGGCCTCGGCCGTGCCGACGAGCACAAGCTCGGCCGACGGGTGTTTGTCCAGGAAGGCGCGGCACGCAGGCAGCGTGACCGACGGACCATGATCGCCGCCCATGCAGTCGACGGCAATGCGCAACTGCGGCAGCGGGTCCAGGGCGGAGGGCTGGGACACGGGGCGTCAGGCCCGGGCCGCCGGGGGCGGCGCAGGCATGGAACCGGGCAGGCCGGGGCGGCCCGCCCACATCGGACCTGTCAGGCGTCGGCCTTGGTCTTCAGGACCTTGCGGCCACGGTAGAAGCCGGTCGGGCTGATGTGGTGACGCAGGTGCACCTCGCCGGTGGTCGGCTCCACGGCCGTGCCGGGGGCGGCAACGGCGTTGTGCGAGCGGTGCATGCCGCGCTTGGACGGCGACTTCTTGTTCTGCTGAACGGCCATGAAAATCTCCTGGGAGCGGTGCCGACGCTTGCGGTGGCCGCAGACACAGCGGCTGGACCAGGACGGCGCGGGCGCAAACGCCACGAAAGGCGCAAAAACCGGGACGACAATGGTCCACAGGCTTTCGCAAAGCCCGCCAGTATAACACGCTGGAGATTCGTGCGAACGGGTGCCGGCGCATCGTCAATCGCCGCGCGGGCGCTTCAGCGCCGCCAATGCGGCAAAGGGGTTGGCGGGTGCCTCGTCGTCGGCCAGCGTGTCCTCGCCGGCGGCCATCGGCAGCGGCTCTGGGCAGCTCTCGTGGCGCGGCACCAAGGGCAGCGCCAGGATCAGCTCGTCTTCCAGCAACTCCTGCAGGTCGAAGCTGCGCGACGCCACCAGCACGTCGTCTTCGCTCTCTTCGTCCAGCCGCGCCGCTTCGTCTTCGCTGGCGGCAAAACGGAACCAGCGGTCGATCTGCAGCGGCTCGTGCAACGCCTGCAGGCAGCGCTGGCATTGCAGCACCACGTGGGTGTTGGCCTGCAGATGCAACCAGGTCTGCGGCGCGCCGCCAGTGATCGGGCGCTCTTCGCCCTGGGCCGACCAGCCGACGGGCGGCGCACCGCCGTCACCGGGCAAGGGCAGCAGGCTGTCGGCCAGGCGGCTGAAACCGGCCTGCGCCAGCGTGCCGTCGAGCGCAGCGCCGGCGGCAGCAAACGCCTGCACGTCCAGCCGCTGCATCTCGAAAGTCCGGGTTCTGGGTTCGCGTGCCATCGCCGTGTCAGCCCGGCCAGTGGCGCTGGAACACCGGCGCCAGCTGGGGGTGGGTTTCGATGCGCTGCAGCAGCGCAGCAAACGCCGGCCGCTGTGCCTTCACGAAGGCGCGTGTGCCCGACCAGCGGCTGACCACCGAGGCCAGCAGGTCCAGCGCACCCGGCGCCGCGCCATTCAGGAAGGGTGCGGCCGGGAACTGGTCGGCAAACAGCCCCCAGTGGTGGTGCAGCCGGGCGCGTGCGCCGGCGCGGATGCGTGTGTTCGTGGCCTCGTCGGCCTCGCTGCACCAGCGCTCGGGAAAGTCGATGACGCTGATCGCCGAATAACAGTTGGCCGCGATGTAGACCAGGCCCCGCAAGGCCTGGGCACGCGCCGACGGTTCGGTCGGCAGCAGGCCAGCTTCAGGATGGCGCAGGCCGAGTTCGGCCAGGATGGCGGCGCTTTCGGTCATCACGCTGCCATCGGGCAGTTGCAGGGTCGGAATCTGGCCCAGCGGGTTCAGGGTCAGCAGTTCGGCCTGGGCCGAATCAGCCTCCCACTGCGAAGCGCGCACGGTGCGGAACGGCAGGCCGGCCAGCACCAAGGCCGCTTCGACGGCGGCCGAGCCCGAGCCCTGGGTTCCATAGAGGGTGTACATGGTCGCCGGCAGTGTAACGGCGGGTTGCCACCGGAGCCGATGGGACAATCCTGGCATGCCTGCCACCGCCGCTCCGCCGCTGATCCTGGGTTCGACCTCGCGTTACCGGCGCGAACTGCTGCAACGGCTGCGCCTGCCGTTCGAAGTGCTGTCGCCCCAGGTCGACGAAACACCGCTGCCTGGCGAAGCTCCGGCGGCGCTGGCACTGCGGCTGGCCCTGGCCAAGGCACAGGCCGTGGCAGCGCAGCGGCCGGACGCCGTGGTCATCGGCTCCGACCAGGTGGCCGACCTGGCCGGCGAAGCCATCGGCAAACCCGGCAACCACGAGCGTGCGGTGGCCCAACTGCGGCGCATGCGCGGCCAGGCCGTCGTGTTCCAGACCGGCGTGGCCGTGGTCCGCGCCGCCACCGGTTTTGCCCAGGTGCTGCTGGCGCCAGTGAAGGTGTGCTTCCGCCACCTGAGCGACGACGAGATCGAAAACTATCTGCGGCTGGAAGCGCCTTACGACTGCGCCGGCAGCGCCAAGAGCGAGACGCTGGGCATCGCGCTGCTCGACGCCATCGAGTCCGACGACCCGACGGCCCTGGTCGGCCTGCCGCTGATCCGCACCTGCCAGCTGCTGCGCGCCGCCGGGCTGGAGCCGCTGGACCTGGCCGCATGACGGCGGCCGCGCCCGGCACGCTGCTGCTGATGCC
>JBASTF010000885.1:0-2514 GCA_049274755.1 Rubrivivax sp.
GCTTTGCCGTGGTGGCCGGCGAGGTGCGCACGCTGGCGCAGCGCAGCGCCGAGGCGGCACGCGAGATCAAGGCGCTGATCGGCGTCAGCGTCGACAAGGTCGACGCCGGCACGAAGCTGGTGCAGGACGCCGGCAGCACGATGGGCGAGATCGTCGCCAGCGTGCGCCGTGTCACCGACATGATCGGCGAGATCAGCAGCGCCGCCCGCGAACAAAGCCAGGGCGTGGGCCAGGTCAACGGCGCGGTGTCGCAGCTGGACCAGATGACGCAGCAGAACGCCGCGCTGGTCGAGGAATCGGCGGCCGCCGCACAAAGCCTGAAGGACCAGGCGCTGCGGCTCAGCGAAGTGGTGGGCCAGTTCCGGCTGAACGAAGCACACGCCCGCTGAGGGCGGGTGTCGACGGCCCGGGGCCGGGGAGGGTGACGAGCCTTAACCCCGGCACCAGTTGCAACGCTTAGGGCTGCTTGGTTCCCCACCTGACCCGGTTGGGCGCGCTTCCATGCGGGGAGGCCCGTCAGCGCCGCATTCTACCGGAGGTGCAAGGCATCTTCGCCGAAGTGGATGCCCAGCGGCTCGATGAACAACTGCTTGGGCCCGGCCTCGACACGGCCGGCCACCAGGGCTTCGATGCCCTGGGCGCGGGCCACGGCCACCGTGCGTTCGGCATCGTCGGCGGCGACGAAGAGCGCAAAGCCCGCGCCCATGTTCAGCGTGCCATAGGCTTCTTCGTCGCCCTGGCCGGCCTGGGCCTGGATGAACTGCAGCACCGGCGGCACGGCCGGCACGCTGTGGATGCGGTAGGTCAGCGCCTTCGGGTGGCGCAGCAGCTTGCGCCAGCCATGGCCGGTGATGTTGGCGGCGTAGTGCACGGCGATGCCGGCAGCCCACAGCGCCTCGGTCACCGGCGAATACAGCGTCGTCGGCGCCAGCAGCGCTTCGCCGTAGCCCAGGCCAGGCGCCACTTCGCTGAGATAACCCTGGGGCAGCCGCTCGACCAGCTTGCGCGCCAGGCTCAGGCCGTTGGCGTGGATGCCGCTGCTGGCCAGCAGCACGATGGCGTCGCCGGCTTCGAGCTTGTCGCCCAGCGACAGCCGCGGTTTCGGGTTCACGAGGCCGGTGCACGAAGCCGCCAGGTCGATGCGGCCGTTTTCGACGATACCGGCCAGCGCCGGCGTCTCGCCGCCGCCCCAGGCCACCTTGCAGGTGTCGCAGGCGGCCTTCCAGCCGGCCACCAGGGCCTGCGAACGCTGTGCGTCGCCGAACCAGTCACTGCCGCCGGCGGCCCAGTAGGCCTGCACCACCAGCGGCGTGGCACCGACGGTGATGAGGTCGTTGATGGCCATCGCGATGGTGTCCTGCGCGATGCCGGCGTAGTAGCTCTTGCCGGTGAGCTTGTGCATTTCGTCGGCCACCAGGGCCTTGCTGCCCAGGCATTCGACGATGCTGGCCAGGTAGAACGGGCCGACATCGACGACATAGGCCGATTCGCCGCGCGAGGCAGCCACTTCGCCGAAGCCGTGGCCGGCCAGGTGGGTGGCGGTGGCCGCGGCGGCGCGCTGCGCGGCCACTTTCAGCGGGTCGATGAGGTCGTAGACGACACCCGCCTGCTCGTAGCTCAGCGGGGTGGGGGCGGAGGCTTGCATGGGGGCGGATTATCCGCTCCGTAGAATGGCCGGCATGAGTTACGTCGTCCTCGCGCGCAAGTACCGGCCGAAGAGCTTCGACCAGATGGTCGGCCAGGCGCACGTGGTGCGCGCGCTGACGAATGCGCTGGAACAGCAGCGGCTGCACCATGCCTACCTGTTCACCGGCACACGCGGCATCGGCAAGACCACGGTCAGCCGCATCCTGGCCAAGAGCCTGAACTGCACCGGCGCCGACGGCCAGGGTGGCATCACGGCCCACCCCTGCGGCGTCTGCACCGCCTGCACCGAGATCGACGCCGACCGCTACATCGACTACATCGAGCTCGACGCCGCCAGCAACCGCAGCATCGACGAGATCCGCGACCTCATCGAACGTGCGGCCTACAAGCCGGGTGTCGGCCGCTTCAAGGTCTTCATGATCGACGAAGCGCACCAACTGACGAAAGACGCCTTCAACGCGCTGCTGAAGACGCTGGAAGAGCCGCCCGAGTACCTGAAGTTCGTGCTGGCGACGACCGACCCCGAGAAGATGCTGCCGACGGTGCTGAGCCGCTGCCTGCAGTTCAACCTGCGGCCGATGGCGCCCGAGACGGTGCATGCCTACCTGGCCCAGGTGCTGGCCGCCGAAAACGTGGCCTGCGACGAAGGTTCGCTGCGGCTGCTGAGCCGCGCGGCACGGGGTTCGATGCGCGATGCACTCTCGCTCAGCGACCAGGCCATCGCCTACGGCGGCGGCAAGCTCGATGAAGCCGTGGTGCGTGCGATGCTGGGCAGCGTGGACCGCAGCCATGCACGCACGCTGGTCGAAGCGCTGGCGCGGCGCGACGGTGCGGCCGTGCTGGCGACGGTGGACGCGCTGCGCGGCC
>JBASTF010000886.1:0-1613 GCA_049274755.1 Rubrivivax sp.
GCCTGTACCTGTACCTGCAGGCGTCACTGGAGCTGCCGCTGGCGCTGCCCATGCTGCTGCCGGCTCTGAGCCCCATCCTGATGGAGCAGCGGCAGGGCTCTGAGCAGGCTCTGGAGCTGCGCTGACAGCCCCCCATGGTGTGGTGGTGGGTTGTTCTGGATGAGTTCCCCAGGTGCTGCTAGCGGCCGGAGTCTCACCCCAGGCGGCTGGTGCGGCTGGCTGAGCAAAGTTCTGAACTGGAGCTGGTGCTTGCTCAGGTTCAGCTTTTGTCTCTTTGCTGCGTTCTTGAATTGGAAGATCCCAACGGCTGTCTGCACCGGTAGCAGGGCCACCGAGTACTGTGCCCATTTTCTCTACAATTTGGTTGACTGGAATACCAGATGAACTAGCCGCTGGTACTGCTGCTGGTGCTGCTGGTGCGGCTGCTGGCATCTCGGCAGCACTGCGTGCCTGAATTGGTACATCCCAGCGGCTATCCGTGGCGGCACCGCCACCGAGGACAGAACCCATTTTCTCAACGATTTGATTGACTGGTAGACCGGAAGATCCAACCGCCGATACCGCTTGGGGAGCGGGTAATTCAGCGCTAGCACTGCGTGCTTGAATTGGCACATCCCAGCGGTCAGCCGAAGCCCCTGCTGGAGCTGCTGCCGGTGCTGCTTCTTTAGGTCGGTCTTGAATTGGCGAATCCCAACGGTCCGCTGCAGCTGCTGCTGGCGCAGGAGCTTGGGCTGCTGGTGCCAGTGGGCCTGTTTTAGGTGTGAACGATTTCCACACCCCTGTTTCCATCTGTTCACCTTCCGGTGACCAACTTTGATTGGCACCGGCGGCTGGAGCTGCTGATGCAGGCGCAGTAATAGAAGTAGGTGCAGGAGCCCCCCAAGCGGCTGGTTCTGTGGATGATTGAGGCGCAGCTGATTGTCCCCAGCCCATACTAGGTGAAGGTTGTTCTTTGTTTTCTGGTTGAGCTGGCGCTCCCCAGGCAGAGTCAGCAGCTGGAGCTGCTATAGCCTGAGGGGCAGCAGCGGCGGCGGCCCAAGGATCACTGACTGCTGGAGCTGGAGCGGCAGCAGCAGCTGCCGGAGCTGCCGGAGCTGCCGGAGCTGCCCAAGGATCATTAGAAGTAGGAGCTGGAGCTGGAGAAGCAGCGGCCCAAGGATCACTAGAAGTAGGGACTGGAGCTGGAGCAGAAGAAGCAGCGGCCCAAGGATCATTAGAAGTAGGAGCTGGAGCTGGAGAAGCGGCGGCCCAAGGATCATTAGAAGTAGGAGCTGGAGCAGCTGGTGCCGCTGCAGATGCCCATGGGTCGGTTGCTGCAGCTGCCGGTTGCGCTGGCTGCGCCCAGGGGTCATTAACAGCAGGAGCTGGTGCTGCCAGAGCTGCCGCTGAAGGTAGGGAGTTAGACGTATTATTAGGTACTGGTGTATTGGGAGCTCCCCAACTAGCAGCTTGTCCCCAATTTCCGCCATCGCTTTCGCTGGCGTTTGCAGGGCTTGGAGCTGTGTTGCTGCCTGGGCTAGACCAGCCGCCACCATCGGAGGCATTGGCTGCGCCAGAACCGGCTACAGCTGCACTTCCCCATGGATCTTGTCCATTCTGTGGTGGGGCAACAG
>JBASTF010000887.1:0-2946 GCA_049274755.1 Rubrivivax sp.
GTACACCGCCATCGTGCCCTGCCTGGTGGCGGCGCTGGCCGGTTCCAGCCGCATCGTCGCCTCGGGGCCGACCAATGCCGTGTCGCTGGCGCTGGCCGCGATGCTGGCGCCGCTGGCCCTGGCCGGCAGCCCGGAGTACCTGCGCCTGGCCCTGGTGGCGACGCTGCTGGTCGGCCTGATGCAGACGGCGATGGCCTTGCTGCGGCTGGGTGCGCTGGCCAACTTCATCTCGCCGTCGGTGATGCTGGGCTTCACCAGCGGCGCCGCACTGCTGATCGCCTGGCATGCGCTGGATGGTTTGACCGAGACCCGTGCCACGCTGGGTGTGGCCGCCGGCACCCTGGTGCTGGCACTGCTGGGCAAACGTTTCTGGAGCGGCGGGCCGTTCCTGCTGCTGGCCCTGGTGCTGGCTTCGCTGGCCGGCTGGGCGCTGCTGCGCTGGGCCGGCGAGCCGCTGGGTTTTGTCGGCACGCTGCCGCAGGCCTGGCCGGCCTGGTCGGGTGCGCAGTTCGCCGGCATCACGGCCAGCGAGCTGTCGCGCCTGGTCGGCGTCGCGCTGGCGCTGACCGTCGTCTCGCTGGGCCAGACCGTGGCCATCGCCAAGCTGCTGGCGGCACGCACGCAGCAGCCGCTGGACGTGAACCGCGAATGCCTGGGCCAGGGGCTGTCGAACATCGCCGGCTCGCTGTTCTCGTGTTTTGTCTCCAGCGGCTCGCTGAACCGTTCCCTGCCCAACCTGGCCTCGGGTGCACGCACGCCGCTGGTCGGTGTGTTCTCGGCGCTGTTCGTGCTGCTGCTGGCGCTGGCCGCCGCGCCGCTGATCGCCTGGGTGCCGCTGGCGGCCATCGCCGGCCTGCTGCTGTGGGTGGCCGGCAGCCTGGTCGACCACAGGCACTGGCAACGCCTGCTGCAGCAGGACCGCAGCGAAGCCGCGATTGCCGCCGCCACGCTGGTCGGCACGCTGCTGCTGCCGCTGCAGGAAGCGGTGCTGGGCGGTGTCGGGCTCTCGCTGCTGAGCTATCTGTACCGCACCTCGCGCCCGGCGCTGCGCACGCTGGGCTTCACACGCCAGGACACACTGCGGCCCATGGTGGTCATCGACGGCAGCGGCGCACCCGAGTGCCCGCAACTGAAGCTGCTGCGCATGGAGGGTTCGGTGTACTTCGGCGCCGTCGCCCATGTCAGCGACCGGCTGCAGGCCTTGCGCAGCGAGAAAGAGCCGGCGCGCCACCTGCTGGTGATGGCCAAGAGCATGAACTTCGTCGACGACGCCGGCGCGACGCTGTGGGAACACGAACACATGCGCCGCCTGGCGCAGGGCGGCGACCTGTATTTCCACCGGCCGCGCCCCGAGGTGCTGCAGACCTGGCAGCGCCGCGGTTTTCTCGACCGCATGGGGACGGGCCATGTCTTCGACGACAAGCGCACGGCCATCGCCACCATCGTGCCGCGGCTGGACGACGCCATCTGCGCGCGTTGCACGCTGCGTGTCTTCGAGGAATGTGCGGCGCGGCCGGGTGCCGCGGTCAATCCAGCGCGATGACCTCGTCGCCGGCTGCCGGCACGCAGCCGGCGGCGATCGGTGTCCAGCCGCGGCGCACGACGGCACGGCGGCCGTCCTGGCAGAACTCCAGGCGTTCGGCGCCGGGCTGGTGCTGCCGCACAAACTGCTCCAGCGACTGCGGCAGGCTGAGCCTGAACACCCCTTGCTGCAGGTCGGCCTCGGGGTGGTCGTCGCGGTGCAGCCAGGGCACAAACACGGCGGCCAGCATGTAGACCGGCCCGGCAGCCACGGCGCTGGGTGTGTAGCCGGCGTCGGCCAGCCAGCGCTGTGCTCGTTCACGCACCGGGGCATCGCCCCCGGGCCGGCCCCAGGCCAGGGCCATCAGCTCGGCCACCCACTGGTTGCAGTTCTGGTACAGCGTGGCCCAGGCATGGGCGTTGGCGCTGTACTGCGCGCCCAGCAGTTGCAACGCGCCGGCGTTGTCCAGCGCGATGCGCTCCAGGGCCGCAGCTTCGGGCGCCGGCAGCAGCACGGCCGAGAGATAGGCCTCGTCGGGCTCGGCAATGCCCAAGGTGAAACCGGCCAGGCCCTGGTCGAACAGCCGCGGCCGCGCTTCGTCGCAGGCGTAGTACAGCTGGCGCACCGACCAGGGCCCGTTGGCGCTGGCGCGCAGGCTCAGGCCGGCATGGGAATAGCGGTGGCCGAAGCGGTCCAGCGCCAGGCCGGAACGCGACAGCAGCGCGATGCGCTGGCCCGAGGCTTCGAGCCGGCTCTGCACGATGGCGGCAAAACGCAGCAGCCTGTCTTTCTGCGCCGCGCTGGTCGAGGCTTGCAGGTCGCAGAAGCGCAGCGAATCGGGCAACACGGCGGCCTGCGCTGCCGGCAGCGCCGCCAGCCCGGCCAGCAGCGCCGCGGCGACAGCGCCACGCAAGCTCAAAGCTTGACGGCGTTCGGCGACAGCGCGTTGAACCAGTCGTCGGCCAGCGCCAGGAAGAAGGCGTTGCCGGTGTCGGCGCGGCTGAACTCGATGCCGTAGGGCCGGTTGCGTGCCGCGATTGTTGCACCGGCCTCGATGCCGTGGCGTGCCGCGGTGGTCTGCGGCAGCGTCAGCGTGAATTCGTCGCTGCTGCCGTCGGCGGCGGCACGCAGCGTCACCCGCAGCTGGCCCGGCCGCTCCGGCAGCGCGGCGGTCTCGATGACACGGTAGTTGCCATCGGCCACCTTCTTTTCACCCGAAGAACTGTCGCTGGACTTGCCGAACGAGGTCGACAGGCTGCCGACCGATTCCGACGCGGCGCTGGACGCCGACGAGGCCAGGCTGTCGGCGTGGGCGCCTGCGGCGGCCAGCAGCAAGGCGAGCAGGGCGATGGGCTTGTGCAAGGTCTTCACGAAGGCTCCAGGGCAGGGGACGGCGGGAGCATAGCTCAGCGCCGCAGCCGTTC
>JBASTF010000888.1:0-2016 GCA_049274755.1 Rubrivivax sp.
GGCCGCGGCCTGAACCCCGATTCGCGCTGCCGTGCAGGCAGGCGGCGCGGCTTGCGCTACGCTCGCGGTCTCAGCCGCCCTTCCATGGTCGATGCAAGCCCTGCTCGATGCCCTGCTGACCCGTGACCCGCTGCAGCGTGCGCGCCTGACGCAAGCGCTGCTGGCGATGGCGCTGATGTCGGCCGGTGTTGTCGCGATGCACTACTTCGTCTGGATCGGCATCGCGCCGCGCCGCGGCGTCGCGCTGTGGACGCTGCTGGCGCTGGGCGGCATGGGGCTGATCTTCGTGCTCATCCGCAGCGGCTGGTCGCGGCGCCTCGCCGACCCGACGATGACGGTGGCGCAAATGGTCTATGCCGTCAGCTGCGGCGCTTTTGCCTATGCGCTGGTCGGCGAAGGGCGCGGCGGCGTCTTCCCCATCGTCATGGTCATCCTGATGTTCGGCATGTTCATCGCCACGCCGCGGCAGATGGCCGGTGTCAGCGTCTACGCGGTGGCGCTGTTCGGCGCGACGATGGCGCTGATGGTCTGGCGGCGGCCGCAGGTGTATGTGCCCGCCATCGAGATCGGCCACTTCCTGATGGTGGCGACGATGATGCCGGCCGTCAGCATCCTGGCGGCGCGGCTCTCGCGCATGCGCCAGCGTGCCAGGCAGCAGCGCGGGGAGCTCACCGCGGCGCTGGCGCGCATCCGCGAACTGGCCACCCACGACGAGCTCACCGGCCTCATCAACCGCCGCCACCTGCAGGAGCTGATGGAGACCGAGCACCAGCGTTGCATCCGCAGCGGCCACACCTTCTGCCTCGCGGTGCTGGAGATCGACGCTGCCGCGGCGCTGAGCACTCGCCTGGGCAAGAGCGGGCACGATGCGCTGCTGCAAGGCGTGGCGCGTGAGGCCCAGCGTTTCGTGCGTGTGGCCGACGTGCTGGCGCACTGGGGCGGCGACCGCATGGTGCTGCTGATGTCCGACACCCGTGCGCCGCTGGCGCGTGCCGGGCTGGACCGGCTGCGTGAACGGGTGGCCGAGGCCCGTGTGCTGCATGCCGAGCCCGAACTGCGTGTCAGGCTGTCGGCCGGCCTGGTCGAACACCATGCCGGCGAAACGGTGACGCAGACGCTGGCGCGTGCCGAAGCCTGCCTGGGCGAAACCGTGGCACTGGCCGCCGGCGAACGTCTGCCGCGGGTGGCGGCGCTTTGACGCTGCCGCCCCGGCACCTGCTGCTGGCGCTGGCGGTCGTGGCCGTCTGGGGCACGAACTTCGTCGTCATCAAGATCGCGCTGGCCAAGTTGCCGCCGCTGTTGTTCGCGGTGCTGCGTTTCAGCTTTGCCTTGCTGCCGGCGGCGTTTTTCATCCGCCGCCCGGCCGTGCCCTGGCGCTTGCTGGCGGCCTATGGCATGTTGATCGGCGCCGGCCAGTTCGGCTTGCTGTACGTGGCGATGGGACAGTGGATCTCGCCGGGGCTGGCTTCGCTGGTCGTGCAGACCCAGGTGTTCTTCACCATCGGCCTGGCCATCGCCATCGAACGTGAACGTGTGCAGCCCTTCCAGTGGTGTGCGCTGCTGCTGGCCATTGCCGGGCTGGCCGTCATCGCCGTGCACACCGATGCAACGACCACGCCGCTGGGCCTGGCCCTGGTGCTGGGCGCCGCGCTGTCCTGGGCCGGCGGCAACCTCGTGGCGCGGCACAGCGGGCGTGTCGACATGCTGGGCTATGTCGTCTGGTCCAGCCTGTTTGCGCTGCCGCCGCTGCTGCTGCTGTCGTTGTGGCTGGAGGGGCCGGCGCGCATCGCCGCTGCCATTGCCGAAGCCGATGCCGCGGTCTGGGGCGCGGTGCTGTGGCAGTCGGTCGGCAACACGCTGTTCGGCTACGCGGCCTGGGGCTGGTTGCTGGCCCGCCATGCCGCGGCCACCGTGGCGCCGACGGCCTTGCTGGTGCCGGTGTTCGGCATGTCGGCGTCGGCCCTGCTGCTCGGCGAAACACTGCCGCCGTGGAAGCTGCTGGCCGCGGCCCTGGTG
>JBASTF010000889.1:0-25241 GCA_049274755.1 Rubrivivax sp.
ACGCCTGCTCGTCAACGCCAGAACCTACGCCGAGGGCGATCCGGGCCTGCCTCGGGCGCTCGCCGCCATCTACGAGGCGGGCCAGCGCCCGCGCTGCCTGTGTGTCGCGGGCGGCGTCGAGATGTACATCGCCAAGCATCGCGACCACGTCGTCAAGCGCATGCCCGGCTCCGGCCACCTGCACCACGCCGCATGCCCGTCGTTCGAGCCGCCGCCCCGGCAGTCCGGCCTGGGCGAGCTGCTGGGCCAGGCGGTGATCGAACATGCCCCCGACGCGATCGAACTGCGCGTGCGCTTTCCGCTCGAGCGCGCGCCAGGCCGTTGCGCCGCGAAGGCAGAGCCGGCCTCTCCCGGGGAGGTGCGCGTGCAGCACAAGCAGATGTCGCTGCGCGCGCTGACCCACTTCCTCTTCGAGCGCGCCGGGTTCAACCGCTGGACCCCGGCGATGGCGGGCAGGCGTGGCCAGGGCGCCGTGCACAAGTACCTGAGCGAGGCGGCGCTGGAAATTCTCGTCAAGGGCTGGCGGCTGTCGGACCGCCTCTACGTGCCCGAGCCTTTCCAGCAGGCGACGCAGAACGAGGTCTGCACGCGCCGGCGCCGCAAGCTGGCCTTCCTGCACGAGGACCGCGGCGGTGAGCGCTTCGGCATGGCGGTGCTGATCGGCGAGTTCAAGCACTGTGACACGGGCGCCGCCGGTCGCAGGCTCTGGATCAAGCACATGCCGGACACGCCGCTGCTGGTGCCGGCCAAGACCTGGACGCGCATCGAACGCCTCTATGCGCCGCTGCTGGAGGCCTGTGACGCCGACGCGGAACAGCGGCCCAAGCTCGTCGTCACGGCGCTGATCCGCGCGCGGCGCGAGCACACCTACGGCGTGGAGGCCGCGAGCCTGATGCTGGCCCACCCGCAGTGGGTTCCCGTCGAGGGGGCTCACGAACTGCCGCTGATCGATGCGCTGATCGCGCAGCAACGGCGCTTCGTCAAGCCGCTGCGCTACGACGCCGACGAAGCAGCCGCGTTCGCCAACGCGCTGCTCCTGGATGCCGGGCGCGATCCCGTGCCCCTGCACGTGGTGAGCGAGTTCGTCGCGCCGCGCGAGAAAGCCGCCAAGGCCCGCGCGCTGCACGCGCTGCAAGCAACGCCTTGGGTCTGGCACACGGGAACGCCCATGCCGCCGTTGCCGCCGGTGACCGCGCCCTGACGACTGATATGAAGCGCGGCGCGCCTACACCAGGCCGTGCATCAACTCTTGCAGCCCGCGGCGCTGTGGCGGCAGCAGGCCGCGCACGGACTTTCGCTCGTACACGCCCAGCAGCTGGCCGATCTGCTCAACGTCGGCACCCCGCTCCGACAGACGCGCCGCCACCGTGCGCCGAACCGTCAACGCGGAGACACCGGGCATGCCGATGCGCCGGAACACCTTGCGGCAGGTCACGAGCATGGCCCGGCACAGGTAGCGCGTGCGCCCGCGGGCCCCGCCGAACTCGTTCACCGCGAACGGCTGCCAGGCGTCGTCCAGCAACAGGCGCTCTGCCGGATCGAGCCCGCGATAGGCCGCGCTTGCGCCACTGACGCCGCTCGCGCCGCGGGTCATGGCGGCCCGCTCGGCCAGGTACGCGTCCAGGGCCTGATGCAGCCCAGGGCTGACGAAGAACAGCGGCCGTTCGCGGCGGCTCGCCGACACCTCCGCGCGCAGCACCGACACCGTGCGCACGCTGCCGTCCTCGTGGAGATAGTCGCCCACCGTCATGCGCGCGATTTCCAGCGGCCTGGCGCCTGTGGCGAACAGCAGGGCGACGAGCGCGACGTCGCGCGTGGGCATGGGGCTGCGCAGCCGAGCGCGTTGCAGCGCGAGTTGCACCTCGTCGTCGCCCAGCACCGGCACCTCCGGCCGCGGCTGCGGCTGCGACACATCGAACGCGGCCAGGGCGCGCTGCACCTCCTCGCGCAGCGGTCGAAGGCGCCGCACGTGGACGACGCCGTCGACGCCCACGCCGACCAGCCCGGCCTCCTTGTGCAGCCGGATGGCCAGCATCTTCACGCGGCGCTCCACCGAGGTTCGCGCCAGGCCGTGTGTGGCGGCGACCTCGGCATAGGACTTCCCGTCGACGATGGCGCGAAGCATCGCGACCGAGCGTTTCACAGACTCCATATCCATTGTTCTTCGACCCCCTGCGACACGATCCATGCATCGTCGAGACGATGCCCTTGCTGCACCACCCGAAATCACGGCGCAAAAGCCCCGGATTCGCACTCGGCGTCGAGGGCCAAGGCCTGCGCACGCGTCGGGGCTCGGGCCGCCGGCGCGGCACGAACTGCATCGCGAAAACGCATGGGCTTCGACGCGCAGCCTGCCGGCCTGCGCGGAGCACCCCTGCCATACGAACCCCGAGCCTGATCTGTTTTCGGCAACCCGCTGCCAAGCGTAAGTAGTTCTCATTCAGTATTTGTTGCTGCATGTAGTGCGCGACAACGGATTGGCGCGCAGCCCACAGTGCCCGGCGCGCGCGCCGGGCACCGAAGTCCGCACGAACGACATCCCGCCACCGAGGACGCGGACGCGGAATCGGCAGCGCGATGCGTGCCCGTTCGGGCGCCGCGCTCCACACTGGCCACGCACTCAGGCGATCACGCCACTGCCCGCGCGCCGCATGGCGCACGGCCCTGAATCGAATCAGGCGTCGCGGTCGTTACCCGCATCCGCTGTCCGCGGGGCGGCATCTCTTTTCGAGACCAGCCGAACCCGCCGCGCCGACGTCACGCGCGCCGAGCGCGCAGTCACCTCATCCCAACCGGGGAGCACCACTCCCCCGGCAGGGGCGGTCGTGTTCCCACATCCCATGGAGCACGCACCGATGGCACGTCCCGTCGAGATCTTCTTGTTGCCGCCATCCGCTCGCGGCGACGAACTTCCAGCCCTGCCCCTGCAGGCCGAGCAGATGTCGCTCTTCGGCGGCGACGCGACCAACGACGCGGTGCCGCCACCAGTTCGTACCGCCTCGGCAGCGGAGGAGCCGCCTGTGGACCGCGCGCCACTGCCGATCTGGCGAGCCCCCGCGCCAACCGCCGTGGACAAGCCCCCGGTGTGGCCGGCGGGCGATCCGAGCATTCCCGCCGGCCAGGTTGCCAAGTTCGAGGCGAACCTCGCGGCCATCCGCGTCCTGATGCGCGTCGCGGCCGAGCAGCGACCCCTGCATGACGACGAACGTCGCGCGCTGCTGCGGTTCACCGGCTGGGGTGGGCTGCCTGCGAGTTTCAACCTCGACGACGGCGACCCGCGCTGGGCTGCGCGCGCCAACGAGTTGCAGGCCGAACTCACGGCCGGCGACTACGAGTCGGCGCGCGCGTCGGTCAACAACAGCCACTACACGGCGATTCACGTGATCGAGGCGATGTGGCGGGCCGTGGAGCGCTTCGGCTTCAACGGCGGCCGGGTGCTCGAGCCCGCTGCGGGCATCGGCCACTTTATCGGCGCCATGCCACGCGGCCTGGCGCAATGCAGCAGCGTCACCGCGATCGAGATCGACCGGACTTCCGGCCGCATCCTCGAGGCGCTCTACGCACCACACGGCGTCGACGTGCGCGTCGCGCCTTTCGAGAAGACGCCGCTGCCCGAGAACTGGTTCGACCTCGTGATCGGCAACGTGCCCTTCGGCAAATACAAGGTCGCCGACCCGAGCAACCGGGGCTACACCCGCTTCAGCATCCACAACTATTTCATCGGCCGCGCGCTCGACTTGGTGCGGCCCGGCGGCCTGGTGTGCCTCATCACCAGCAGCCACACGATGGAGGCACGCGGCGAAGCGGTGCGCGAGTACGTTGCGTCGCAAGCCCGGTTGCTGGGTGCGATCCGGTTGCCGCAAGGCGCGTTCGCCGACATCGCGTCCACCGACGTGCAGGCCGACATCCTCTTCCTGCGCAAGCGGCAGCGGGCCGAAGCGGTCCCGGCCGGCTGGGTCGAACTGGGCCTGGTGCCCGACAGTCTGCGACACCCGCACTGCCACGAGCGCTACCTGCAGATCAACGCCTGGTACGCCGAGAACCCGCAGTACTGCATCGGCCGCATCCGCCGGCAGAGCAACGGCTACGACGAAGTGCCTGTGGCCGTGTTCGAGGGCGACCTCGCGGCCGCGCTGTGTGAGCGCATTGGGCTTCTGCCGGACGCGGTCTACCAACCCGCTGCAGCCAAGCTGCCCGCGCCGCGCGCGTCGGTGCCGGCCGAAGCCGGTGCCCGCCCCGGCAGCTACCGCCTCCACAAGGGGCGCGTGCACCGGGTCGAGAGCGGCGAGATGGTCGATGTCCACGACCGTATCAATGCCACCCAGAGAGCCCGCGTGACGGGCCTGTGCGCGATCCGCGACCATGCGCGCGCACTGCTCGACGCGCAACTGGCCGACGACGGCGACAGCCGCCTCGGTCACCTGCGGGCGATGCTCAACGGCACTTACGACCGCTACGTTTCGAGGTACGGCTGCCTCTCCAGCCGCGCCAACGCGCTGGCGTTCCGGCACGACCCGGACTACCCGCTGCTGCTGTCGCTGGAGCACTACGACGAGGAATCGGACACCGCGCGCAAGGCGGCGCTGTTCACGCGGCGCACGCTGAGCCGCGTCGTCGAGCCGCGCGCGGCGGGCGAACCCACCGAGGCGCTCGCCGCGTCCATCCAGTGGCGTGGCCGGGTCGATCCGCCCTACATGGCTGGCCTGCTCGGCGCACCCGAGCAGGCGGTGCTCAGCGCCCTGGCCGGCGCGGGGCAGGTGTTCCATGACCCGGCGGACGGCAACTGGAAGTCGGCCGACGAGTACCTGTCCGGCAACGTCAAGGCCAAGCTCAAGCAGGCCGCGCTGTCGGGTGCCGACTACCGGCGCAACGTGGCAGCGCTCGAAGGCGTGCAGCCCGAAGACCTGCCGCCGGCGGCGATCGAGCCGCGCCTGGGCGCCGTGTGGATACCCGCCGCCGACGTCGAGGCGTTCATCCAGCAGGTGCTGGAACTGCAGGACACGCAGGTCGGCTATTCGGCCGAAGCCGGCGCCTGGTCGGTGAAGTTCAACGACTGGGCCGCACGCCAGAACGTGAAGGTGACGCAGGAGTTCGGCACCTCGCGCATGAACGCGATCGAACTCGTGCAATGCGCCTTGAACGTGCAGGTGCCGACCGTGCGCGACCGCGATCCGGAGACCGACCGCTACTACGTCAACCCCGACGAAACGCTGGCGGCCCGCGAGAAGCTGGGCCACATCAAGGAGCGCTTCGCCGCCTGGTCCTTCGAGGACGCCGAGCGCAGGGAGCGCCTGTGCGCGATCTACAACGGCCTGTTCAACGCCACGCGTGCACGGCACTTCGATGGGTCACACCTGAAGCTGCCCGGCTTCTCGCACTGCTACGAACTGCACCCGCATCAGCGCAATGCCGTGTGGCGCGTCGTGCAGTCGGGCAACACCGGACTCTTCCATGTGGTCGGCGCCGGCAAGACGGCGGTGTGCGTGATCGCGAGCATGGAGCTGCGACGCCTGGGCTTCGCCAACAAGCCTTGCCATGTGGTGCCCAACCACGTCCTGGCGCAGTACACGGCGGAGTTCGTGCGGCTGTACCCGAACGCATCGGTGCTGATGGCCGGCAAGGAGGATCTGGAGGGCGACCGCCGGCGCGAGCTGGTGTCGCGCATCGCCACGGGCGATTGGGACGCGGTGGTCATCACGCACTCGAGCTTCGAGCGCATCCGGATGTCGCCGCAATTCACTGAAACATTCATCAAGGAGATCATCCATGAGATCGAGATGTCGATTCGCGCCGAGAAGAACGGCGACCGGTCCAACCGGATCATCAAGCAGCTCGAAGCAATGAAGAAGAACTGGGCCGCGCGGCTGGAGAGACTGTTGGCCGACAAGAAGAAGGACGGCCTGCTGACCTGGGAGCAGCTCGGCATCGACGCGCTGTTCGTGGACGAGGCACACTTGTTCAAGAACCTCTACCGGTTCACCAAGATGACGCGGGTGGCGGGCCTGCCGCTGACCAGCTCGGAGCGTGCCTTCGATCTGTTCCTGAAGACGCGCTACACGATGCAGTTGCATGGGCACGCGCAGCGCGGGGTGGTGTTCTCGACCGCGACGCCGGTGGCCAACACGATGGCCGAGATCCACACGATGATGCGCTACCTGCAGCCCAGGAGGCTGGAGGAACTCGGGCTGCAGCAGTTCGATGCCTGGGCCGCCACCTTCGGCGAGAGCGTCACGGCGCTGGAGATCGCGCCGGACGGCAGCGGCTACCGGATGCACACGCGATTCGCGCGCTTCATCAACGTGCCGGAACTGATGGCCGTGTTCGGCGAGGTCGCCGACATCCGCACGGCCGAGATGCTGAAGCTGCCGGTTCCAATGCTGCGCGGCGGCAAGCCACGCGTCGTGGCCTGCCCGGCGAGCAGCGCGCTGAAGGCCTTCGTGCAGACGCTCGTGCTGCGTGCCGAGGCGATCCGCGAAGGTCGCGTGCAGCCGCAGGACGACAACATGCTCTCGGTCACCACCGACGGCCGCAAGGCCGCGCTGGACTTCCGGATGGTGGCGCCTGGCGCGGCGTTCGATGCGAGCGGCAAGGTCGCCGCCTGCGTGCGCGAGGTGCTGGCCGTTTGGCAACGCACGGCAGCCTTCCGGGGTACCCAGCTGGTGTTCTGCGATCTGTCGTCGCCCAAGGGCGGCAAGGCTTTCAGCGTCTACGACGACCTGCGCCAGCGGCTCGTCGGGGCCGGCATCGCCGACACCGAGATCGCCTTCGTGCACGAAGCCGGCACCGACGCCCAGAAGGCCGCGCTGTTCAAGGCGGTGCGCGACGGGAAGGTCCGGGTGCTGCTCGGATCGACGGCGAAGATGGGCGTCGGCACCAACGTGCAGACGCGGCTGGCGGCGTTGCATCACCTCGATGCACCGTGGCGCCCGTGCGATGTCGAACAACGCGAGGGGCGCATCCTGCGCCAGGGCAATCAGTGCGAGGACGTGGAGATCTTCCGCTACGTCACCGAGCAGAGTTTCGACTCGTACAGCTGGCAGACGCTGGAGACCAAGGCGCGCTTCATCGCGCAGGTGATGAGCGGTGACAAAGGCATCCGGTCGCTGGAAGACGTCGAGCTGGCGGCGTTGTCGTACGCCGAGGTGAAGGCGCTGGCATCTGGCAATCCGCTGGTGATCGAGAAGGCCGGCGTGGACGCCGAGGTGGCCGAGTTGTCGACGCTGTACTCGGTGTGGCGCAACCAGCGTTACGCCAACGAAAGCGAGGTCGGCAGGCTGCCGATGTCCATCGAGGCGCTCGAGAGAAGGATCGGCCTGCTGGCGCAGGACCTGGGGCGCATCGAGCCGCAGAGCCAAGAGCGCATCAGCGTCAGTGTGGGTGGGCGTCGGATCGCCGGACTGGATGCCGTGGGGGACGCACTGCGCGGCCTCGTGAAGGCTGCCAGGGAAGAGGCAAGTGGCACCGGCCGCGTCGCCGACAGGATCGTGGGCCGCTTCGCGGGGCTCGATCTTGGCATCCAGGCTGAGCGCGGCGCGGAGTTGCCGAACCTGTACTTGGCCGGACACGGCACGTACCACGCGCAGATCTACCAGACCGGACCGGCGCTCGCATCGGCACTGCTGGACGCTGTGCAGTCGGTGGGCAAGCAGCACGCCGATACGGTCGTTCAGTTGGCCGCGCGGCGCAAGCGCCTGGAGGACATCCGACTGGAGCTCGCGCGGCCCTTCGAGCACGAAGGCCGCTTGGCCGAATTGCTGGTGCGCCAGCGCGAACTGCTCAGGCAGCTCGATCTGGACAAGGACGAAGCAGGAACGTCGGCGACCGAAGCCGAAGAGGCGCTGCAAGCCGCCTGAACATCGTTCGGATCATTGGCCCCGTCACCCTTCGTGGTGGCGGGGCCACTTTCTCCGAGGGTCGAACCCTCCGGGCGCAGAGGCACTTCCGATCGGTCCCACCGGCTCAGGGCATCACGTAGTTGGCAGCCGAATCATCAAGGTCATCGGATGCAGCGTCGATACCTGAAGGCCATACTTCTCGTAGAACCTCTTGGCCTGCTCGCTCAAGGCGTGCACCAGGAGAGCCCGGACTCCGACATCCGCTGCCACGCTGCTCGCGCGCTTCACGGCGTCTTGAAGCAGTGCGGCGCCCAGGTGCATCCCCTGGGCTTGCCGGCCCACGGCCAAACGCCCGAGCACCAGAACCGGCACAGGATCCGGCATGTTCCGTCGAACCGCACTTGTTGCCGTCTCGTGCGACACCGCGCCGGCTGCCAGCGCGTAGTAGCCCATCACCCGGCCCGCTGCGTCGGCCACCACGAACGTACGGCTCGCCCCACCGGCTTGGTTGCCCAGCGCACGCTTGCGGAGCCACTCATCCAGCAGAGGCTCGCCGCACTCGAACGCGTCGATTCGGTGCCGGCTGGCCAGTGGCTCGGGCGGGGTCAGATCTGCAGCCAAGGATGCCGTACCGCTTCAGCGTGCGCGCCTCTTCACGGCCGGGGCAGCCCACGGTGCCTGGACGGCCATCAATCGTTCGAGGCCTTCGTTGGGTGCAGACGGAGCGTCCAACTGCAGCATGAAAGCCTTGAACCGTCGGTTGTCCAGTCTGAAGAAAACCTGATCGAGCAGAACGGACCGCGCCCGGTCGCAGGCCGCTTCCAGCATGAAGTCGGACCGGTTCTTGCCAAGCGTCGCCGCAGCCTGGTCAATCAGGTCGCGCTGCTCGGGCTTGGCTCGCAGGTTGATCGCAGCGTCGCGCATGGGCCACCCCATTGGAGTATGACAACAGATATACAAATTCTACCGGCGATGTGTAGCTATCGTCAACACATCGCCGAGCAAGCGTGTCCTCGATGAAGCGGCTTGCGCCATCGCGGAGCAAGTGAAGCTGGCGCGTGATCGGCCTCGTCAAAGCGCGTGACAAGCGGATGAGGGACGCCGTCACGACTCACCGCCCTGCTCCGCGATCCAGCGGCGGATGTCCTCGGCACGCCAGACCGTGACCCTCGGCGACAACTTGACCGGCTGAGGGAACGATCGCGCCTCGATGCGACGCCACAGCGTGGACTTCGAGATCGGGACGAACTGCAGCACCTGGGGTTGGCGCAAGAAGCCTGTTTCTGGCAGTCGCAGTCGGGAGGATGGCTCGGGCTGTGCCACGGCCGGAGTGGCCGTCGATGGGATTGGAGAACGCATGATCTGGCCTCGTTCGCGGCGTTCGCCGCGCGAAGGTCATGACCTGCTCTGTCGCGGCCGCGCCCGGTCAGATTGGCGGGAGCCGATAGGGAACGACAGCCTCGTTGCGAATCCCGCGTCGGTGTTCCCGTTCCGACGGGTGCATGAATGAGCGTCCGGATGGTGGATCGGATCGAGGCAGATGACGTCTGCGACGCCGCCCCTCCAAGGAAGCGGTGGACTCCGTGGCGCGCCCTGGGTCGGGGCGGCTCGGCACGGGACCCGAAGAAACAGTAGCGGCCTCCGATCGAACGAACAAGATCCGCTGGCACCGTCGCTCATGCATGCCGCGCCACGCGTACCGCAAAGCCGGCATCGTTGGCGCGGCGCTTCGATCGGCCGACGACATGCGGCTCACGAAACAGGGGCGTCCGCTGCGTGGTCAGCCCCGAGCGGCGGATCCGTCTCGTCGGCAGGCATGGGATCGGCTGCCATGGCCGCAATGGAATTCGCCGCCTCGCGCTCCGCGCTGGAAGGCGGATCTCCGGCCTCGTCTGCGTCCGATTCATCGTCGGCAGCGGCCCCGGCCAGGCGGCGGCCACGCCGATCAGGCCCACCGGCACGAGCCTCGGCCTCGGCTGCCGCAGCGGCGTCCATCTCCTTGCGCAAACCCGTGGCCAGGCGCCGCGCCGCGTTGGCCACGTCGCGCACCTGGCGCTTGTGCCCAGCGCGTTCCTTGTCCACGGCCTGCGACGTGATCACGTCGTGGATCTCCAGCGTCTGCAGCATCGGCATCAGTTGGTCCAGCTTGGCCAGCACCTCGAGGTAGCGCCGGCCCAGCGACGACAGGATGCTGACCTCGATCTCCAGCGCCTGGGTGTCGTAGGTCGCGATGCTGCCGATGCCGTTGGTCTTGAACAGGGCCTCGGCGCCGTCGATGGCCTGGTTCAAGGCTTCGGCCGACGCATCGACCATCTCGCGCAGCACGTGTTCGACCTTGGCCACGGCGTCCGTGTCCAGGCGCGTGCGCGCGATCACCGAGATGAAGTGCGCGTTGAGCTGGAGCGTGTTGAAGAAGCGCACGAAGAGACGCTTGCCCTCGGCGCTGGTGAAGCGCGCAGTCATCTTGATGCTCGCGCCCTCGACACGCCGGAAGTCGGTCTTGACCTCGCGCGAAAGGATGCGCTCGTTGACGCGCCCCTGGTCGATCCTGACGATGGCGGTGGCTGCGGGGTGGGTCGTCATGGCCGTTCCTCCTATCGGTGCTTCGCCCCATGGTGGGTGACGCAGCTCATGCCGGGCCACTCGAAATTCACGGCACACCGGCATCAATTCGCGGCCGGCTCGCGCCTTCGCCGGCAACCGCAAACCGGCACTGCTCATCGCGGTCGCTCCATGCCTCGCGAGAGTCCGCGCGCATGACCTCCCGCCAGCGGAAGCCGTAGCGCGGCACGCGCTTGCGAACGCCTCGGCCACATTGACCCACGCTCCCGCCCGCCCTACCGTCGAACCAGGCAGCAGCTGGCCCTGCGTTCCGAACGGCAAGCCCAGGAGACTCGACATCCTGTCGCTCGCGCAGGCGATGCCGGCGCAATCGCTGATGTCGGCCTGAGCTGCATCGCATCGACGAGGGTTTTCGGAGCGCCGGTCGCCGCCGCGCGCCGACAGCCTTTCTTGATCGGTCGCTGGCTCCGATCCCGCGGTTCGAACCGCGCCCACCCAGCCAGCCCAGGTCGCACGACCTGTCGAAGTCGGACCCGATCCGACCGTAGTCACCCTTCGGGGGCGTTCGCCCCTCGTGCGGGACATGGCGCCTCCGATTCACCCATGGAGGCAGTGATGCTCGACATCAACGCACAACTTCGGGCCACCCGGCCCGAAGCCCGATCTCACACGGCACCGGCGGCATGGCCGGCCGCGTCCGTCTCGACCCCGATGTTCCAGGAGACCGAAGCGGCGCCCTCGCGGGCACCCGACGATGAAGAGGCTTCGATCGAATGGAGCGAAGAGGACGTCGTCTATCTGCACTGGCGCCTGCTGCAGGAGGTCAAGGGCCTGAGCGACCCGGATACCCCGCTCGAGGACAAGCTCGACACGCTGCGCTGGGTCTTCACCGAGCGCGAGAAGGACGGCCAGCCGTTCTCCTTCGCGAGTTGCCTGCGGGTGGTCGGCTGCAGCCCCTTGTCGCCGATCGCGTACTGCGGCTGGACCGACCCGGAAGAGATCCGCGACCACATCCGCCATCGGCTCAAGGCCTGGATGAACGCCACGCTCGCGCGCTACCCGGAGTGGGTGCGCGAGGAGGTGCGGCGCAATCCCGGCTGGGTCGAACAGCGGCTGGCGAAGAACCCGCAGTGGATCAACGAGCAGATCCGGCAGTTCGGCGTGCAGGGCGACCTCTTCGCGTGACCTGCGCAACCCGTCACCGCGCCGCCACGGCAACCCGGCCGGGCGGCGCCCACTTTTGGAGACCCTCCAATGCCGTCTTCGATCAAGAACGCACTCGGCGTCGCCGCCGTCGTGACAGCGTACCTGCTGGCCGCGCACCTGGACGCCGAGGCGCAGCCGACGCCGCATCGGTCGCGGAGCGCGGCGCATCCGAGCCCGTCGACAAGCGCCGCCCTCGCGCCTGGCCAGGGAGACCACCGTGCTCAGCGCTGATCGCGCCCGGTGCGCCGATCCGCCGATGCTGCACGTGCTGCGTGCCGGCGACATCGAGTAACTGATCAAGGAAAGCGAAGTGCTCACCGGCCAGCCCGGGCGCGTCTTCCTCATCGCCGGCGCCGAGCGCCTGGCCTACCGGCTGCTGTGGCATCCGCTGGGCTGCAGGGTGCAGCGGCTCGACGACGAGCATGAAGCGCTGCACACGCAGTTCCTGCTGGCCGACGAGTTCGCGGACCACAGCCTCGGCGAGGCGCTGCGCTCGGGCCAGCTCTACACCCACCCGGTCATGCGCTGAACGCGTGGCCGATCGTCTTGCCCGCCGTACGCGGGCACTCAACAGAACCCGAGAGTTCATCATGAAGATACGCATCCGCATCAACGAGGAAGGCGCGCTGCGCAACCAGCGCTTTGCCTTCTCCGACCGATTCACGCTGGTCTCCGAACTGCTGCAGAACGCGCGGCGTGCCGGCGCTTCGCTGATCCAGGTTCACCACGATGCGCAGGCCCGGACGCTGCGCGTGCAGGACAACGGGGCCGGGATCGAGGACTTCCAGAAGCTGCTCACCTTCCACGAGTCCGGCTGGGACGACGCGACCCGCGACGAAGAACACCCGTTCGGCATCGGCTTCACCAAGTGCCTGTACGCCGCCATGCGCTGCACGGTCAGCTCGCGTGGGCAGCGCATCGACTTCGACACCGCCGACGCGCTGGCACGCAAGGACATCGACGTGCAGGCCGTCGACCCGGCGGACGCCGGCACCTGCATCGAGCTGCAGGGCGTGGACCTGACGGACCTGCCCTACCGCATCGAAGCCATGTGCTGCGGCTTCGAGGTGCCGGTCGAGTTCAACGGCACGATGCTCGCGCGCACCCAAGCACGCGGCGCCCTGTGCGACATTCGCGCCACGCCCATCGGCGACGTGTTTCTGGCCGGAGCGCACGACGGCAAGCACAGCAGCGACCTCGTGGTCTACCTGCAAGGCTTCTGCGTGATGCGGCGCCCGAGTTGTTCGCTCGGCGCGACGGTCAACGTCATCCACCTCGACGCGAAGCAGTTCATGGCCCGCCTGCCGGACCGCGACACGCTGATCGACGCCGACCGCCAGGAGGATCGCATCCGCTCCGCGCTGCGCGCCTTGTGGCGAAGCGTGCTGCTCGATCGCAAGGCCGAACTGCCGCCCGAGGACTTCGTCCGGCGGTTCTACGGCGCGATGCGCGGCTGGTCTCATCTGGACCTGCTGAACGACCTGGACCTGCTGCCGGTCGGCAGCTGCGAGGCGATCGTGGGCTATCCCGATCAAGTGGACTCGGGCGCAGGCGAGCATCTGCAGGTACTCGACCCGCCGCCCACGCGGCAGGACATCGAGTCCGGCCGGGTCAGGCTGGTCAGCCTCGATGCGCTGGACGACGACAACGCCGGCCGCTGGATGTACGCACGTGCCAGGGGCTACGTCGTGTTCTCGCCATGCATGCTGGACGCCGATCACTGGGTTCAAGCGCACGTGCGCTACCTCGGCGACGAGGAGTTCGCCGTCGCGCCGCTCGACAGCCAGGCCCCGACGACGCTCGAGGGCCGCTGGGTCTGGCCCGAGGTGGTGCTGTGCCGCCGCTTGCACATCACGATGGGCGGCGATCCCGTCGAACTCACCGACGCCGGCGTGCACGACCAGGGCACGCTGTTCATCCCCGAAGGCGAGACCAGCGGCCGTGCCGTGCGCCAGGCATCGAACTTCATCGATTCGAACGAGCAGTTCCGTGACGACGACCTGGCGGCGGACATCGACGCGCTGGCCGATCTGATCCGCTTGCTGCGCTCGGCGGACCCCAAGGGAACGCTGGACTCGCTGCTGGCCGAGGTGAAGCTGGAGAAGTACCCGCTGCTGCGCGGCAGGACCTTCCGCCTGAAGGTCGGGCAGGCCGCCGGCGATCACGCCGTCGAACTGGTCGACTGATGGTCGACTGATCGGAATCACGAGGGGAGGAAGCTGCGGCTTCCTTTCCAGAGCGCGTGGCCAGGCAATCGCCGCCCGCTCTGCAAAGTTTCCCCACAGGTCGCCGGCGTACCTGCGGCCCGCATCGGCGGGTCACAAGTCGGCCCAGGAGTTCCTGCGCGACACGCTGCCGGATCGACCGGCAGGTAGCCGTCGCCAAAGCCATCGCCGAGGCGTGCCCGCGCACGCCTCGCACACGTCGCGGGCAGGTCGCTCACGCGCCTGCCCTTCGCCGCACCCCGCATCCGAGTCGCGCTGACCACGTCGGCGTGGCCTTGCCGTGCGGCACCACTTCAAGGAGTTCACCATGCACAAGTTCGTCCATCCTGCCGCGTCATCGCCCGCGGCCCGTTGCGCGAGGCTGTCATGAGCAAGGACGAGTGCGACGCACGCGTCCAGCAAGTCAGGCAGCGCGCCAATGGCCGCTGGACCGAGATCCTGCGAGCGCTCGCCGGCGATCACGCGGCCTTTAAGGGCAGCAACCAGGGCTGCCCGGTCTGTGGCAAGGGCAAGGACAGGTTTCGCTACACCGACAAGGATGGCGAAGGCACCTACTTCTGCCACGGCTGCGGACCCGGCGGGCCGCTGAAACTGCTGCAAGCCCTGACCGGCTGGAACTTCATGAAGGCGCTTGGCGAGGTCGAACGCTACATAGGTTCGATGGTTGCCACGTCGGGGACGCCGAACCAGGCACCGCTGGCCGAGCGCATGAAGAAGCTGGCCCGGCGCATCTGGGAAGAGGCCTTGCCGGTGAGCAATGGCGATGAAGTGGACCGCTACCTCGTCGGTCGCGGCCTCGCGCTCCAGGCCTACCCCCAGGTGCTGCGCTTGCACCCGTCGCTTGGCTACTTCGTCAAGACCGATGGCGGCAGGTCGCGAAAGGTCGCCGAGTATCCGGCCATGCTCGCACGCATCGATGACGCCAACGGCGAAGCGATCAGCCTGCATCGCACCTACCTGCACGGCGGCCGCAAGGCACCCGTGCCGGACGCCAAGAAGGTGCTGTCCTCCGGCATCAACGGCGCGGCCGTGCGGCTGTTCACCGCCACCGACGAACTGGCGATCGCCGAAGGCATCGAGACCGCCCTCGCGGTGCACCTGGCCACCGGCAAACCCGTGTGGGCCGGGCTGAGCGCCGGCAACCTGGAGAAGCTCGTGTTGCCCGGCTCGGTGCGGCACGTGTGCGTGTACGGCGACAACGACGCCAACTCGCAGTACGACGGCCAGGCCAGTGCCTACGCCCTGGCACGCCGATTGATGAAGTCGGCCAGGACCATTCCACGCGGCGTGCAAGTCTTCCTGCCCAGGCAACCTGGCGCCGACTGGGCCGATGTGTGGTGGGCCCGTGTGAGCACCCGACGCCGTGCCGCGTAGCAGCGATCGATCGATCACTGAGCCGGCCGAACAGGCCGGCCACTGAACCCGCGCGACCGCGCGACCTCCCGAGGCGGGCAGCCCGCTCGCCTCGTCATCAACCCCGCGGGGACATGCGTCCCGCGTTGGGGCGTGCCGTCCTCGCTTCATCCAACCCGATGGAGTTCGATATGAAGAACGGACGTTCTCTCGTCAGCCTGGCCCAGGAACTGGAGCGCCAGCTGCATTCGAAGAAGGATCTCGTGGTGTCCTCGTCGCTGCTGCGGCACGACACCGACGATCGTGGCGGCACGCGCCTCGTGGTCGAGGAGGCCGGCGGCCCGGTGGGCTACGGTGTCACGCCGCTGGCGCGGCGCCAGCTCGCCGACAAGCTGAAGATCCCGTACGCGTACTTCGAGCGCATGCGCGAAGAGCAGCCGGTGCTGCTGGACCGCAACGTCAACACCTGGCTGCAGAGCGACGACGATCGCCGCATGATCCGCACGCTGGACGGCCATGTGCGCGCGGTGCTGTCCGACCGCTACCGGCGGCTGGACAACTTCGATCTGGCCGAGAGCGTGCTGCCCATCCTGCAGCAACTGCCCGAGGTGCGATTCGAATCGGTGGAGCTCACCGAGACGCGGATGTACCTCAAGGTCGTGACGCCGCGGCTGACCTACGAGATGGCGCCCGGCGACATCGTGCAGGCCGGCGTGGTGGTCTCCAACTCCGAGGTGGGCCAGGGAACGCTGTCGGTGCAGCCGCTGCTGTACCGGCTGCTGTGCCGCAACGGCCTGATCGCCGCGGACCGCTCGCTGCGCAAGACGCATGTGGGGCGATCGCTGAGCACCGAGGACGACGGCGTTGCCGTCTACCAGGACGACACGCTGCGCGCCGACGACAAGGCCTTCTTCCTGAAGGTCCGCGACACCGTGCGGGCATCCGTCACGGAGGCCACGTTCCGGCAGACGGCGGCGAAGCTGCAGAAGACGCTGAACATCCCGCTGACCGGCGACCCGGTGAAGACGGTCGAGGTGCTGGCTCAGCGCTACACCCTGAACGACGGCGAGCGCAGCGGCGTGCTGCGCCACCTGATCGCCGAGGGCGACCTGACGGGCTACGGGCTCATCAACGCCGTCACGCACTTCTCGCAGGAGGTCGAGGACTACGACCGCGCCACCGAGTTCGAGGCGCTGGGCGGCAAGCTCATCGAGCTGCCGGCGAGCGATTGGAAGGGGCTTGCCGAAGCGGTGTGACCGGCGAGCGGAACTGAGCATCCGGGCGGGGCAGGACCCTGCCCGGATGCCGTTTGCGCCAAGAGTGCTTTGAGCCTAAATCCGGCAGTTACCCGGTCGCCGGCAGCGCATCGGGTGGTCTGAACGGCGCGAGTGTGGGCGCGATCTTGTCGCTGACATAGCGCAGCAGGGTGGCCCAGGGGTCGATGTCCTTGAACTGCTCCGCAGCGGCGCGAACGTGGCGCAAGGCCGCGCCGATGTTGGCGATCAGGCGCTTGAGCAGGTCGGCCTTGCCGTGCAGCGGCGTCAGGTACAGCGTGGTCTGTCCGGCGTGGCTGGCCGCCGTGCCCACCGCGGCCAGCAGCAGCGGGCGGCTGGTGATGGCTTCCATGCGTGCGCTGGGGTGCGCGGCCCGGCAGTACCAGCTCCACCAGTTGTAGACCAGCGCGCAGGCCCGCGCCGTGGTCTGGCAGCGGTTGATGTCCTGGGTCGTGAAGCCGCTCAGACCCCACTGGTTCTTCAGCTCGTCGAAGCCGTTCTCCGCATCGGCGCGGTCGCGGTAGAGCTGCGCGACGGCCTCGATGGGGCAGTCCAGGTCGGTGACCAGCACCGCGTACTCCCACAGCTTGTCATCGGCCTCGAACACGACCGGCTGCAGATCGAGCCTGAGTTGCCGCGCATCGATGCGCCGCTCGCGCGCGATGCCGCCCTTGACGCGCTGGCGCACGATCACCACCCGGCGCGCCTTGCTCCAGCCGTGCAGCCGCAGTTGGCCCTGCAGCATCTGGCAGCCCTGGCTGTCGGGCCGGCTCCAGTCGCTGCGGCCGAAGGCCTGCGCCACCAGGCGGCGCACGTTGGCGGTCTGGCGCAAGCGCAGCAGGTAGCGCTGGGCCCGCTCTTCCAGGGTCAACAAGATGCCTTCGTTGCCGTAGCCCGAATCGCCTCGCACCAGCGCCGGACGCCTGGAGCCGAGTTCGTCGAGCAGCCGCCCCAGCGCGGCCTTGGCGTGGCCGCTGGTGTGCTGCTTGCCCGAGCTGACCTGCACGTCCAGCACCTGGCGCAGGTTGCCCACCCAGAAGGTGTGCAGCACGTGGCTCGGGCGCATGGGCTTGGCCGGGTTGTAGCCGATCTGGGCACCCTCCTGGCGACCGTACAGGGGCTTGATGCTGGCGTCGATGTCGAGCACCCACGGCCGATCGAGCGCTTCGCGCACCGAGTGCATCAGCGCCGGGCGCATCCACGCCGTGCTGGCCGCCTGGTCGATGCGCTCGAGCGCGCGGCGCAGCGCGTCTTCGCTGACGACTTTGTTCATGCCCAGCGCCCGCGCGGCCACGGCGTCGCCGCGCAGCGTGGTGATGTGCGCGTAGCGGCGATGCCCGGCCAACAGGCCCAGCATCAGGGTGCCCAGCACGTCGCGCCTGCCCGGCGCGTTGCCGCTCCTGTACTCCAAGGGGCAACTCGATACCCAGCGCTCGAACACGCCGGTGGTGGCCAGGAACTCGGCAAAGAACACCAGCTGGCCGTGCGGCGTGGCCGCCGCAGCCTGGTCCCAGCGCACGTGCATGCGCCCGCCCAGCGTGTCCACCACCTGCGCTTGCCCGGCGCCACCGCCAGTCGCAACCACAGCCCCCTGTCGCTTGCGCTTGCTCTCACCCATCGGGTGAGTGTGCCCAATCGGCGTTAAGCCGCACCGCACCAGCACTGACTCGGCGGGCGATCAGCTTTGATCAACTGCTGTTTTTAGGTTGAGTGCGGAACGAGTGCAAATACTATGACTATGCGCCAGGTGATCGCCATGTCCACCGTGCTGCAACATCCCTTCGTCGAACGATTCCGCGAGCCCAACTCCCCCTACCTGTCTCCGACACTTGTGGGTGACTTCTTCGGTTTCCGCGTCCATGAACTGGCGGAACGGGCTCACGTGCACCGCAACACCCCCACCGCGCGCCCCCAGGCGCCACAGCTGCAGAAGTACCTGCAGGACATGGTCCGCGTGCTGGCAGTCGCCGCCGAAATGACTGGAGACGCTGGGCGAGCGGCCTTCCTGCTGCGCAACGAGCCGCTGGGTGCCTTCGGCTACAAGACCGCCGACACGCTCGTGCAGGAAGGGCGGGCCGACGCAGTGATCGCCTATCTGGAGTCGCTCGCGGGCGGTGCCGCCGGATGATCCTTGCTTCGCTCGGGTCAACGGCGGTTTGACAACTGTTGTCAAACCATCCAAGATCCCGCCATGAGTCGCCAAACCATGAGCTTTGCCTTGCCCGAGTCGATGCGGGAGTACATCGACAACCGGGTCGCTGCGGGCAACTACGGCAACACCAGCGAATACATCCGCGACCTGGTCCGGCGTGACCAGGAAGAGCAGGCTAGGAAGCGGCTGCGCGATCTCATCGAAGAAGGGCTGGCATCCGGGCCAGGCCGGCGTCGCACCAAGGCGGACGAGAAGGAACTGCTGGCGATCGCTCGCGGCGAGATCGATTGAAGCCGGCGGTTCTGCGCCCACAGGCGCTGCTCGACCAGCAGGGCGAGGTCCGGTACTACCGCAAGGAGGGCGGCACCCGCCTGGCGGTGAAGGTGGTCAAGGCCACCAACGAAGCGCTCGACCAGATCGAACTCGAACCGGGCATGGGCTCGCCGACGCTCGGGAAACTGCTGGGCATTCCGGGGCTCCGAACCTGGCGGGTCGGAAAGTTTCCGCTGCTGTGGTGCTACTTCGAGCGCGGGGACCATCTGGACGTGGTCCGGCTGCTCGGCGAGCGCCAAGACATTGCCGCGATCTTGGGCGACGAAATCGGCTCAAGCTGACCCGCCGCTTTCACACCGCCGCAGCGCCATCCCGTGAAAACAGCCAAGCTTTTCTGGTCCGGCCGATCCCAGGCCGTGCGTCTGCCGAAGGACTTCCGCATCGAAGGCAGTGAAGTTCGGATCCGCCGCCCACGGGGCAGCGGTGATCCTGGAACCCATTGCCGTCGACTGGACATGGCTGGACGCCCTGGTCGGGCCAGTGGACGCTGACTGCCAGCGGTCGATCGACGAACAACCCACCGCTGAGGTGCGCGATGGGTTGCATCGCTTGTTCGATTGAATTGCTTGATGCGCTACCTGCTCGACGCCAACGCAATCATCGCCGCTCCTCACGGAGCCGGCTGGCTCGGCTTCGCACCGACTCCATGCCATCGCGCCCGGCGGACATCGGCGTGAACGCCGTCGCCATGTCCGCCATGCCGGAGAGGTCCGCGCATGGCTTGCGGTTCAAGGCACGCTCGTCGTCGGTGCGTAGGCCGTCCTTTTGGCATGATCCGCTGCCAGCCTGAGCGCAGTGCACGGTCGCGATCGTGTGCAGCAACCCGAATCAGGGCACGTCGGCCAGCAACCCCCGTTGCGCCATCAGGTCAGCCAGCGACGCTTCCTCCAGCGCGTAGACACCCCGCGCCGCCCGCCACACGAGCGCCTTCTCCTGCAAGGCGATGAGTGCCTGCTGCACCGCCGGCACGTCGGCCTTCGCGTCCCCTGCGGGGTTCGCCGCCTGCAACACGGCCTGGTAGGCCTGCAAGGTGGCGCCTTCGAACGGGGCGTAGTCGGCACCTCGCCGTGCCAGCACCTTCAGCACCGCCGCCTGCAACGGCGTCAGGCTGTGCACGACACGCAGCATCTCGTCATTGCTGGAATCGATCTGTTCCTGCACGGCAGCCGCGAAGCGCGCCGGCACGTCCGGCGGCGCCAGGCCGAACTCGAAACGCAGCGTGTCGGCGGCGGCACCCAGCAACTCCGGCCGGTAGGCTGCGCGCACGAACAGCTCCTGCACCACCGCCGGGTCCAGCGGCGCCGCCAGGCCCACGCGCTGGCAGAACCACGCCACGTAGTCCGGCCCCAGCGGCGGGAAGTTGACCAGCGGTGCGCCGTAGAAGGCCTGGTCGCGGCTGTTGCGCAGCATCGCCAGCTTGTCGCGGTTGGAGCCCGTGGCCACCACGCGCAAGCCCTTGTGGCGGCTGCTGTTCAGCTCATCGCGCGCGGCCTTGAGCGCGAACAGGGCGTCATTGCCGCGCTCGCTGGTGATCGCGTGCTGGGCCTCGTCCACGATCAGCACGATGACCCGGCTCGTCTCGTCCGACAGTGCGGCCAGCGCCGCCGACAGCGAGACCCCTTCGCCCAGCCCGACGCGATCGAGCGAGAACGCCACGCCGCCCACCGTCACCATTTCCATGCCCGCCGAGCGCGCCAGACGCTTGACCACGCCGTCGTGACGCGACAGTTCGGCCCGCACCGCGTTGACGATCACGTCGCCGGGGTCGGCCCGACGGTCTTCCCACAGGTCGACATAGACCACCAGCGCGCCCTGCCCCTCGAGCTGCGGGCGCAGGTCTTCGCGCAGGAACGTGGACTTGCCCGTGCGCCTGGGCGCGGCGAGGAACAGCCCGGAACCCGACGCCGAGGTCGGCGCCACGAACAGGACCTTGCTGGCCAGGTCGGCGGCCAGTGCTTTTCGATGGAACACGTCCATGCTTGTTCTCGGCAGCCTGCGATTAGAGTGAATTATAGACAATTATTGACCGCCGTTCCGCGAGGGCGGCTCGCCGCGGACGGCAAAGCCGAGGTGCCGGCCACGACCTACGGCAGGAGATGGACCATCCAAGGCCAGATCGGCCGACCCTGGCGGTCCGCTCTCTGCACCACCAGTTCCTTCGAAAGCGCGTCGTCGATCGCCGCCTCCAGTTGGTCCAGCCGATCGACCACGGCGCTGCGCGCCTTGAACTCGCGCTCCCACTGCAGTTCCTCGCGGCAGGCCAGCACCGCGGAACGCTCGCCCAGGACCCGCGAGTGCTGGAACAACCAACGGACGAACGCAACGAAGTCGGGCCGGCGCAGCCACAGCGCACCGTAGGAAGCCACGTAGTCGCGCGCCGTCTCCGGCTCGGCCAGGTTGCTGCCATGCCATATCGCGAGCGGCATCGGGTCGGACGTCCCGCAGAGCACCTCGGCGATGTACGGATTCGCGCAGAAGCCCCGTCGCAACGCGGTCGCGGCTGCGATCCACTGCCCCGCCTGCAGGTGCAGCAGCGCCAGTTCGTACTGGTACGGCGGATAGTTGCCGCACTCCGCCTCGATCACGGACCTGGCTCGCCCCGGCTCCCCGGCGCGGATCAGCTCCGACCCGAGCAGGTAGCGGACCCCCTGGTTGTCGTTCGGGTTGAATGCCAGCATGCGTTCAACCAGAACGGCTGCGTCCTGGTGGCGACGCAGCCGCATGTAGCCGAGCACGGCGGCATGCATGGCGCGCAGGTAGGGGCGGTTGTCGAGGTGCCCCCACTCGATGCGGCCGGCAAATCCTTCCGGGATGAGCCGGTTGGCGCGGGCCAATCCGGCCAGGCTGGCATCGAGCGCCTTCTTCGGCTTGCCTTGTTCGATCCAGGCATACGCGAGATGCGCGTGGGCATCGACGAAGTCAGGCTCCTCGCGGATCAGCCGCTCCAGGCCCGCGACGTATTCCTTCTCGCTCGCCGCGCGGCGTTCGCGCCCATCGAGCAGCCCATCGAACTCGGCGACGAGCCCATCGAACGGCGTGTCGGGAAACACGAAGACGCCCGCGTCGGCGTCCAACATCTCGAATCGCGCAGGCATCAGGTTTCTCTCGCTCCAGATCGTTCCAAACCAAGCAGTGGGTGCCCCGTCGAGCGGCATCACCGCGACGGGATCGGCGATTGTCCGATGGGCGTGAGATCCGGATCGAGGTCTCGGCGTTGAAGCGGCGATGGAAGCCGCGCAGTCGCGCGCTCGACAGACGCACACGGCGGCCTGTACATTCGGTGACATCGCGCGCCAGCATGTCGTGACGACGCGGTCGAATCCGGTCGGCGCGATGCGGACACTCTGATCAAGAATTAGCCTCGCCGGCTGTCACGACAGTGACTTTGCCGCTGCCGCGGCCATCACCTCCGAGCGCACGACTCTGCCGGGACGACTTGTGGGCGCGGCATGCGCAATCTCGTGGTCCTGCGCATCTTGCCGCGCTGCACGCGCCGCGGGAACACTCGGAATGACACGGTCGCAGCCCTGGCGCAGCGGCATCAAACGTCGCTTCGCTTGGAGGCATCATGGGCCCGTTCGAGCTGTCCGAGGTTCAATTGGCGAACCTCAACATGCTGGTGATGATTCGTGACTTCATCAAGCGCGACGCACTGGCGGCCTGTTGTTGCTTCGGCCTGTCGCAGGACGTGGTGCAGTTCGTCACCACGCTGTCTTATCCGCAGCTCTTCTCGATCGTCGTAAACATCGGCAACGAGTGCCTGTTCCTGCCACGGCAGGACCTGGTCCGGCTGTTGTCCCTTCCTCTTCCGTTGCTCGCGCCGATGTTCGCCGTGCACCCACCGAGGCCGGCACCCGCGCCCGTCACGCGGGACGCTCCGCCCCTGCCCACGTCGACGCCCGGGCCCTGACGCGCGGGCACCGCGAGCGATGCGCCCGGCGAAGATCACGATCGCGGCCGAGCGCCACATGAAGGCGCTGGCCCTGGCCCGCGAGTGCGTGCAGCTCGGCGCGCGTTCGCGCACGATCGAGTTGCTGACCGGGCTGAGCGCCTCCAGGATCGCCAGCCATTTTCACGGGCACCCCAGCCCATCGCAGCGCGGCCGGCCGCCAGATTCGCGCGAGTGGTACTACAAGACCACGCTGCCCAATCGCGCGCAGGCCTGCATGCTGGTGTCCATCTACCACCGCCTTTGCCAACTGGGCATCGATCCTGCACAAGCCCTGGTGCGTGGCTACGCGCACTACGCAGCGGCGTGCAAGGGCGAGCACCGGCTCAAGTTCGACCGCGCCTTCGACCTGGTGGCGCACTTCGACGGCCGCTGGATCGTCGCGCAACGCAGCTTCGCCCTGGCGGACTGCCCCATCTGCGGATCCCAGGTGCTGACCGGACCGCAATCCGACGCGGCCATCCGGATCGCGGGCAAGGAGTGCCCCTTCTGCCGGTTGATCGAGCGATTCCGGCGCGACCCGCGCATCCAGGACTCGTTCCCGGTCGTGCCCGTTGCCGAACCACCGGTGATCCAGTTTCCCAGCGCCGTGGTCCTGCGCGCGCTGGGCTGACGTCGAATTGACGCCTCGGCGACCCGAATTCACGCTCGCGCCATAGGCGGCGACGCCAGACCATCGGCATCGGTCTCGCAGATCGCCGGGCCATGCCCATGGAGCAGGACGTCGTGCCGACTCATCCATCACAGACCTTCGACTACCCAGCTGCCTCGGTGGCCGATCTGCTGACACCGCACGAGGCGCTGCTCGATCGCATCCGCATCGGCTACGGCGTCGACGCGAGCACCTTTGAGCGCGAGGTCATGGCCGCCGTGCGTGGTTACGCCGCCTTCGTCCACCTGCTGCCGGCCACCGCGGACAACCATTTCAGCACCCCGGGCGGCCTGCTCGAACTGGGGCTCGAAGTCGGCTTCTTTGCACTGCAGGGCACCGACGCGCACATCTTCTCCGGGCGCGCGACGATCTCCACCCGGCGCCTGCTGGAGCCGCGCTGGCGCCTAGCCACTTTCATCGCCGGCCTGTGCAGCGAGGCGCACCGGGCGCTGACGCTGCTGCGTGTCAGCGGCGGCGCCGGCCAGTCCTGGCCCTGCCATGTGACACCGCTCGCCCACTGGCTGGGTGACGAGCAGCTCGACCGTTATCGGATCGACTGGTGCCCCGGCCTGCCGGTGACACGCGCGCAAGGCCTGTTCGCGCTGCGGCTGATCCTGCAGCCCGACCTTCTGCAGCATCTGGCCCAGGACAACACCGTCGTGGTTCCGCACCTGCTGTCCAGCGTGGCGGGCCTTGCGCCGCAGGGGCCGCACAACGTGATCGACGACCTGGTTCGCCGTGCGGCGGCGCTGGTGATCGACCGGCATCTGCGCGACGCCGCGGCGCGCACGGGACAGCCCCTGCGCGGCGAACACCTCGGCCGCTATCTCGTCGATGCGATGCACCGGCTGATGACGACGAACGCCTCATGGGCGGTCAACGGCGACCGCTCCCGGGTCTGGTACGCGAGCGACGGACTGTTCTTCGTCTGGCCGGGTGCCGCCACCGACATCTGCCGCCTGTTCGATGCCGACCAGACACCCGGCGTGCCGCGCGACCCGGCAGTGATGCTGGAGGCGCTGCTGCACGATGGCCTGCTGGATTCGCGGCCGAGCGGAGAGGCCCTGTGGCTCATCACGCCTCCCGGCTCCCGCAGCGCCGTCGATGCAGTGAAGTGGGCGATCCCGGCGACGCTGTTTGGCGGCTTGGCCGAGATGCCGGCCCCGCTGGAGGCTGCGCTGCTTGCGCAGCCGGCACCCGCGACCGCTCCCGGCGCGCAAAGCTCCCCCACGGCCGCAGGCGGCCTCGCCATCGCGCTCGATGCGCCGATGCGTCTGGACCGTTCCGTGCGCGCGGCGATCGACGATTTCGTCGCCACGCTGAACGCCGAGCCCGCAAGGCTGCAGTCGTACCTTTCTGCGACCGGCGGTGTGCTGATTCCGCTGTCCGAGTTCAGCGCGCGCGGGGTGTTGCCGGCGCTGGCATTGCGGGCCTTGTCCGACGCCCGGATGCTGGCCGCGACCGATCCATCCCGCCAACACCTGGTCGACGGGAACCCCATCCCCGGCGCCGTCGTGCACGCGCGGCACTTCACGGGACTGCCCTTGCCCTCCGCGCCGGCCACGCCCGCAGCGACCGGCCATCGAAGCTGAGATGCTGATCCGTCCCTACGAAATGCCGTGGCGCAGGGCCTACGAGGCCTACGCGGCCGCGGTGTGGCTGGTGGCGGCGGTCGGCACCGCGCTGGCGGCGTCGCACAC
>JBASTF010000890.1:0-5107 GCA_049274755.1 Rubrivivax sp.
GGCCGGTGGCCATGGTCGGCGACGGTGTCAACGACGCGCCGGTGCTGGCGCGTGCCGACGTCTCGCTGGCGATGGGGCAGGGTGCCCTGGTCTCGCGGGCGCAGGCCGACGCGGTGATCGCGTCCAACCAGCCGCTGGACCTGCTGCGCGCCCGGCACACGGCGCAGCGTGCCATGGCCATCGTGCGCCAGAACATCCGCTGGGCCGCGGCCTACAACGCCGCCTGCATTCCGCTGGCGCTGGCCGGCTGGCTGCCGCCCTGGGCCGCGGGGCTGGGCATGGCGACGAGTTCCGTCGTTGTCATCCTCAACGCCATGCGCGCAGGCCGCTGAGATGGACATCCTCTACCTGCTGATCCCGCTGTCGGCCGTGCTGGTGCTGGCCATCATCGCCGTGTTCGGCTGGGCCTTGCACCGCGGCCAGTTCGACGATCTGGACGCCGAGGGCGAGCGCATCCTGCAACACGATGTGCCCGTGGTTGACGGCGATCAAGGGCTTGCTCAGGGTCAGCCCGAACAATCGCTCAAAGTCCATTCCTGAAACGAGGAGAAGCCTGATGGCCAATGCATCGACACCGGCTGCGCCGTCGGTGTACTACGACACCCCGGTCCGCCTGTTTTCGCTGGTGGCCGTGTTGTGGGGCATCGTCGGCATGCTGGTGGGCGTGATCATCGCCGCCCAGCTGACCTGGCCCGAGCTGAACTTCGGCATTCCCTGGCTGAGCTACGGCCGACTGCGGCCGCTGCACACCAACGCGGTGATCTTCGCGTTCGGCGGCAGCGTGCTGTTCGCCACCAGCTACCACGTGGTGCAGCGCACGGGCCAAACCTCGCTCTTCCTGCCCAAGCTGGCGCTGTTCACGTTCTGGGGCTGGCAGCTGGTCATCGTGCTGGCGGCGATCTCGCTGCCGCTGGGCTACACCAGCGGCAAGGAGTACGCCGAGCTCGAATGGCCCATCGACATCCTGATTGCCATCGTCTGGGTGGCCTATGCGGTGGTGTTCTTCGGCACCGTCGGCACACGCAAGGTGCGCCACATCTACGTGGCGAACTGGTTCTTCGGTGCCTTCATCCTCGCGGTGGCCTTGCTGCACATCGTCAACTCGGCCGAGATCCCGGTGTCGCTGACCAAGAGCTACTCGGCCTATGCCGGCGTGCAGGACGCGATGGTGCAGTGGTGGTACGGCCACAACGCGGTGGGCTTCTTCCTCACCGCGGGCTTCCTGGGGATCATGTACTACTACATCCCCAAGCAGGCCGGCCGCCCGGTGTACAGCTACCGGCTGTCCATCGTGCACTTCTGGGCGCTGATCTTCACCTACATGTGGGCCGGCCCGCACCACCTGCACTACACGGCGCTGCCCGACTGGGCGCAGAGCGTGGGCATGGTGTTTTCGCTGGTGCTGCTGGCCCCCAGCTGGGGCGGCATGATCAACGGCATCATGACGCTCAGCGGTGCCTGGCACAAGCTGCGTGACGACCCCATCCTGAAGTTCCTCATCGTGTCGCTGTCGTTCTACGGCATGTCGACCTTCGAGGGCCCGATGATGTCGATCAAGACCGTCAACGCGCTCTCGCACTACACCGACTGGACCGTCGGCCACGTGCACAGCGGCGCCCTCGGCTGGGTCGGCCTGATCTCGATGGGCGCGCTGTACTACCTGATTCCGCGCATGTACGGCAAGACGCAGATGTTCAGCACCAAGGCCATCGAGCTGCACTTCTGGGTGGCGACGATCGGCATCGTGCTCTACATCGCCGCGATGTGGATCGCGGGTGTCATGCAGGGCCTGATGTGGCGCGCGGTGAACCCCGACGGCACCCTGGTCTACAGCTTCGTCGAGAGCGTGAAGGCCACGTTCCCGTTCTACGTCATCCGCCTCGGCGGCGGCCTGCTGTACCTGTCGGGCATGGTGATCATGGCCTGGAACACGGTGATGACGGTGAAGGGCGGCAGGGTCGCCACGGCACCGATCCCGCTGGTCGCGGCCCACGCCTGAAAAGAACAGCAAGGAGCACACAGATGGCACAACCCCATGCCACCGCCGGTCACGAGAAGATCGAGACCAGCAACTTCCTGATGATCGTGCTGATCCTGCTGACCATCGCGGTCGGTGGCCTCGTCGAGATCGTGCCGCTGTTCTTCCAGCGCAGCACGACGCAGCCGGTCGAAGGCCTGAAGCCCTACACGGCGCTGCAACTCGCCGGGCGCGACATCTACCTGCGCGAGGGTTGCTACAACTGCCACTCGCAGATGATCCGCCCCTTCCGCGCCGAGACGCTGCGCTACGGCCCGTACTCGCAGGCCGGCGAGTTCGTCTACGACTACCCCTTCCAGTGGGGCAGCAAGCGCACCGGCCCCGACCTGCACCGTGTCGGCGGCAAATACAGCGACGAGTGGCACCGCATCCACCTGATCAACCCACGCGACCTGGTGCCCGAGTCCAACATGCCGGCCTACCCCTGGCTGGAGACGGCCGCCGTCGACGCCGCCGGCATGGCGCCGCGCATGAAGGCGCTGCGCACGCTGGGTGTGCCCTACAGCGACGCCGAGATCAGCAAGGCCGCCGAAGACGTGAAGGGCAGGACCGAACTCGAGGCCTTGATCGCCTACCTGCAGGTGCTGGGCACCGCGGTGAAGTGAGGCCGGGAGCACAGCGATGGACATCAACGATCTGCGCGCCGGCGTCACGGTGCTGAGCCTGCTGCTCTTCGTCGGCATCATGGTTTGGACCTGGGCGTCCAAGCGCCGCGAAGGCTTCGACGAGGCCGCACTGCTGCCCTTCAACGACAAGGAATCCGCCGAACAGGCAGGAGAACGCCCATGAGTGATTTCTTCAACGGCGGCTGGTCGATCTTCGTGGCCGCCGTCACCGTCGCCGGCCTGGTCTTCTGCCTGGTGCTGCTGGCCATCGCCAGCCGGCGCAAGGTGATGGCGGGCGACAATTCCACCGGCCATGTCTGGGACGTGGACCTGAAGGAGATGAACAACCCGCTGCCGCGCTGGTGGGTGGGGCTGTTCATCATCACCGTGGTCTTCGCCGCCATCTACCTGGCTTTCTACCCGGGCCTGGGCAGCAACCCCGGCACGCTGAAGTGGAGCAGCGCCGGCCAGCATGCGGCCGAGATGGACAAGGCACGGGCGCAGATGGCGCCGCTGTATGCGAAGTTCAGCGGCCAGAGCGCCGAGGCCCTGGCCAAGGATGCGCAGGCCATGGCCATCGGCGAACGCCTGTTCGCCAACAACTGCGCGCAGTGCCATGGCGCCGACGCCCGCGGCAGCAAGGGCTTCCCGAACCTGACGGACGGCGACTGGCTCTACGGCGGCAGCCACGAGAAGATCAAGGAGACCATCAGCGGCGGCCGCCAGGGCAACATGCCGCCGATGGCCGCCGCCGTGGGCACGGCCGACGATGTGAAAAACGTCGCCCACTACGTGCTCAGCCTGTCGGGCAGCCCGCACAACAGCGTGGCCGCGCAACTGGGCAAGCCCAAGTTCGCCGCCTGCGCCGCCTGCCACGGGCCCGACGGCAAGGGCAACCAGGCCCTGGGCGCGCCGAACCTGACCGACAAGGTCTGGCTGCACGGCTGGGGCGAGCAGGCCATCATCAACATCGTGACGAACGGCAGGAGCAACCTGATGCCGGCCCAGGCCACGCGGCTGAGCCCGGAGCAGATCCACGTGCTCGGCGCCTACGTCTGGAACCTGTCGCAGACCGCGGTGCTGGCCGCGAAGTGACGCTGCCGCGCCGTCAGGCATGAACGACAGCAGCACCGCCACCCGGCCTGCGCCGTCCAACCCGGACAGCGACGATGCCGTCGTGGCGGTGGTGTCGCTGTACGCCAAGCAGAAGAAGATCTACGCCCGTGCCGTCAGCGGCTGGTTCGCCGGCTGGCGCTGGGCCCTGGTGTGGGCCACGCAACTGGTGTTCTACGGCCTGCCCTGGCTGGAGTGGAACGCGCGCCAGGCCGTGCTGTTCGACCTGGCGGCGCGGCGTTTCTACATCTTCGGCCTGGTGCTGTACCCGCAGGACTTCATCTACCTGACGGCCATCCTCATCATCTCGGCCTATGCGCTGTTCCTGTTCACCGCGGTGGCCGGGCGGCTGTGGTGCGGCTATGCCTGCCCGCAGACGGTGTACACCGAGATCTACATGTGGCTGGAGAAGCTGTTCGAGGGCGACCGCAACGCCCGCATGCGGCTGGACGCCGGCCCCTGGACGCTGAACCGGCTGTGGCGCAAAAGCGGCAAGCAGCTGAGCTGGGTGGCCTTCGGGCTGTGGACCGGCATCAGCTTCGTCGGCTACTTCACGCCCATCCGCGAACTGCTGCCGGCCGTCGCCGCGCTGGCGCTGGGCCCCTGGGAATGGTTCTGGGTGCTGTTCTACGGCTTCGCCACCTACGGCAACGCCGGCTACATGCGCGAGCAGGTCTGCAAGTACATGTGCCCCTACGCGCGTTTCCAGAGCGCGATGTTCGACCGCGACACCCTGGTCATCAGCTACGACCAGGAACGCGGCGACCCGCGGGGCACACGCTCGCGCAAGATCGACCCGCGCTCGCAAGGCCTGGGCGACTGCATCGACTGCGGGCTGTGTGTGGACGTCTGCCCCACCGGCATCGACATCCGCGACGGCCTGCAGTACGAATGCATCGGCTGCGCCGCCTGCATCGACGTCTGCAACGGCGTGATGGACAAGATGCACTACCCACGCGGGCTGATCCGCTACGCCACGCAGAACGGCATGACGCAGCATCTGAGCCGCGCCGAGATGCTGAAGAGTGTGTTCAGGCCGCGTGTGCTGATCCTCGGCGTGGTGCTGCTGCTCATCGTCGGTGCGCTGCTGGCCAGCCTGTGGCTGCGCAGCCCTTTCCGCGTCGACGTCGTGCGCGACCGGGCGTCGCTGGCCCGCATCGTCGACGAAGGGCGCATCGAGAACATCTACCGGCTGCAGGTGATGAATGCCACCGAGCAGCCGCAGCGCTACCGTGTGCAGGTGGCCGGCCTGCCGGGCATTCATCTCGAAGGACGCGACGCGCTGGCGGTGGCGCCGGCCGAAGCACGCTGGCTGACCGTGGCGGTGCGCCTGCCGCCCGAGGCCGCGGCC